>NZ_CEXQWX010000117.1:0-19751 GCF_982718395.1 Carboxylicivirga sp. | reverse complement strand
CTTTAGCACGTTCATTTAATGCAGTGTTTTGTGCACGTACAGCTCATATTAATGTCGATGAATGTGGAGCTCCTGAAAAACTTTCGGGATGCAAGTTATTACCAATTGAAACAAACAATGGTAAGGTAACTGTCGAACAAATCAAGAAATATATGCATGGTTTTGGCTTTGAACACCATTCACAGCCTAAGCTGATATCAATAACACAGGCTACTGAACTAGGTACCATTTACACCGTTGATGAAGTTAAAGCTATTGCCAATTATGTGCATAGTTTGGGATTATACCTGCATATGGATGGTGCCCGAATTGCAAATGCAGTTGCCGCTTTAGGTTGTTCTTTGGCTGATATAACTTTTAATGCAGGTGTTGATGTACTTTCATTCGGAGGAACTAAAAATGGATTAATGTTCGGTGAAGCTGTGGTTTTTGCTAATCAGAAATTGGCGGCCGACGTTAAATATATTCGGAAGCAATCCTCTCAATTACACTCTAAAATGCGGTATGTATCGGTTCAGTTTAAAGCTTTACTTGAAGGCGATCTGTGGCGTAATAACGCATTGCATGCAAATAAAATGGCGGGTTTATTGGCACAAAAAGTGAAAGAGATAAACGGGGTTAAACTCACTCAGGAAGTTGAATCAAACGGGGTGTTTGCAATCGTGCCAAAGCATATTATTGAACCCTTACAACAGGAATTTTTCTTTTACGTTTGGGACGAACACCAATCTGAAGTTCGCTGGATGACCTCTTTTGATACCACTGAGGAAGATATTGAAGCATTTGTAAGGGTATTAAAGAAATTATTGGCATAGATGACAAGGTTATCCGACATAGAACTAAAAAAGATAAAAACAGCGTTAATCATACCTGTTTTTTTCCTTTTAGTGACATTTGGATTGAAATTAATAGAAACGCTCGAGGGTTTTAGCTTTGTTGAATGGGGTATCCGGCCTTTGTCAATTAGTGGTTTGAGCGGAATAGTCTTAGCTCCCCTGGTGCATTCGGACTGGGATCACTTTTTTGCTAATTCTGTACCATTATTTGTTTTGGGTACTTCATTATTTTATTTCTATCGGGGAATTGCTGTAAAAGTGTTTTTACTTATTTATATTCTTACAGGCATATGGGTTTGGCTGGGAGCCCGTGATGCCTGGCATATAGGTGCAAGCGGTGTTATTTATGGATTGGCAGCTTATTTGATTGTTGGTGGTTTTATACGCAATTATATTCCTTTAATGGCTATTTCACTCATGGTCATATTTCTTTATGGAGGAATGATCTGGGGTGTTTTTCCACTGAAGTGGGATGTTCCATACTCTTGGGAATCACATTTATGGGGAACAATTGCCGGTGGAATATTAGCTGTTATTTACCGGAAGAAAGGACCTCAAAAACCTGTGCATGAATGGCCGGATGAAGATGATGAATACCCATATTGGGAAGTTGATAACTCTGAGATAGATTCGAAAAACTAGTATGCGTCTGTTTGTAGCAATTGACTGTGAGTCTATTGAATTTCATTTGAAAAAGATACAGAAATCTTTGTATACTTTGCAAGGTAGGTTTACTGATGACTTTCACCTGACCCTTAAGTTTATAGGCAACGTAGATGATTCAAAACTTGAGAGTGTAATTAATAGATTATCGAAAATTGAGCTGGCATCATTTGAGCTATGTTTGAATCATCTTGGAATGTTTAATACCTATAATCAGCAAATCATCTGGTGTGGTATAGAAAAATCTAATCCGCTTCTTGAATTACAATCCAGCGTAAATCAGGTGCTTCAAGATATTTTGCCTGAACCATACAAATTTACACCACATATCACGCTTCTTAGAATAAAAAAGGTGTTACCTGAAACGAAAGAAATAGTCAAGGAAGTGTTAAAGAAAGAATTTCAGCCGGTATTATTAAAGGTGAGCGAGTTTAAGCTTTTTAAAAGTCAGTTAAAATCTGGACCGCCAAAATATTTTGTGAGAGCAAGGTTTCCATTGAGCTGAATTTGGAGAGATGCTTCAATGCAGGCGGAGGGCGATTCGTTTCCATATCAAAATTGTTTTAAGTTTTACTGAAGGCAAATGTGGACATTCTTATTTTTTATGGAAAAACTATTCAATATTCCTGATATCTATATCTACATATATTGCAAACACTTCAAAGAATAGAATAATTAAACGTTGATTGATAAAAAGGTCTCTTTCATTGAAAACAGGGAATCAACAAGCGTAAAACAACTATTTTTGTGAGATGATAAACTGGAAGAAGCTTAAGCGAAAGGATGTATTGGTGCATATTGGCTGGTGGTTTGGTTACGGCTCATTATTATCCTATTTGCCATTGATGATAATGGATACTTCCAATGCCTTTTTATTTGTGTTTCGTACCCTGTTTGCCAGTATAATTATCTTCTATTTTAACGCTTATTGGCTTTTACCACGTTTTATTGGTCGCGGCCTGTATTTAAGGTATGTGCTCGGCATACTGATGACTTTATTAATCACAAGTACAGTTTATCACAAAACCAGTTCTCACCTGGGAATTCGGTCGATGAAACAATTACAGAAGGATGACGAATGGGAACGGATCATTGACAATAACCGGTTTTTAAGTGAGAACAAAGAACTTATTTTTAATAAACAAAAACCACGATTTAAAGACCGACGATTATTTGGCTTCAATATGATGGGTTTTCCCTCGTTAATAGCCATGTTGTTTATTAGTACATTATTTTGGATATATAGTGATTCGCGTCACAGAAAACAACAAGAACTCAACCTGGTGAATCAAAACTTAGTTAATGAAATGAAGTTTCTGAAATCTCAGATGAACCCGCATTTTCTGTTTAATGCTTTAAATAATATTTACAGCCTATCGATGCTTCACTCGATAAAAACTCCTGAAATGGTGCTGAAACTATCAGCCATGTTGAGGTATGTATTGTATGAGTCAGAAGATGTGAAAGTTAAGTTGGGCAAAGAAGTAGATTATATCAAAAACTTTATAGAATTCCAGCGCATTAAAATTGAAGGAATACCCAATATACATGTAGATATTGACAGAGCCGACAGAATGAAAATGATTGAACCAATGCTGTTAATACCATTTGTGGAAAATAGTTTTAAGCACAGTAAAATTGAAGATACCGAAAGTGGCTGGATTTCGATGACATTGACAACAGAGGATAAAAGCATATTCTTTGAAGTGAACAATAGTGTTCCGAAAAAGAAAATTGCAGCGGATAAAAACAGTGGTATCGGTGTTGAAAATGTAAAACGAAGATTGAAGTATTTGTACCCCGATAAACACATGGTTGAGATTAAAAAAGACGACAAACAATATACGCTTAAACTCAAAATAGAAACAGAATGAAAGTGAGATGTATAATAGTAGATGATGAATTTCCGGCTCGCGAACTTCTGCAGAGTTTTATCGCAAAATTTGCTCACCTGGAACTGGTTGGTAGTTTTAAGTCCCCCCTCGAAGCTATGGGTGTTATTCAAAACGAAGAGATCGACCTGATGTTTTTAGATATTCAGATGCCGGATATTACCGGGATTGATTTTTTAAAAACGTTAACTAAAAAGCCCTTGGTCGTCTTTACAACGGCTTATGAAGAATATGCTGTTGAAAGCTATAAGCTGGATGTGCTTGATTATCTTGTAAAACCATTCTCTTTCGAGCGTTTTATGCATACCATCAATAAGGTTGGCGATCGTTTGTCATATAAGAATGTGGTAAACGATTTTCAAACTTTACCACCTAAAGCAGAGACGAAGAACTTTATGATGGTTAAAGCCGACCATAAAATATACCGCGTAAAGTTTAAAGACATTTTATACATTGAAGGACTACGTGAATATGTGACCTTCTACTGCGTTAACGAGAAAATTGTCTCGTTGGAATCGTTGCGTAACCTGGAGCAACAACTCGAAGCACATGGATTCATGCGCGTCCACAAATCCTATATTGTCAATGTTGAGCGTATTGCAGCCTTTTATGGTAATCAGCTAAAGCTTGATAACGTTGATAAATATATACCAATTGGTAAATCATTTAAGGAGGTGGTGAATAAACGTTTGGTAAATGATTAAGGAAACGATGATTTAATTCACACTCAGGATAGAAATCATTTAATCCTTTTACCATTTTTTCTATTTTTGCGGCTTAATTTTTATGGCCTGTTATTTGCCAGTATGTCAACAGATAATGTAAAAAATAGTAAAAAATGAGTAACCCAATTGACAATACCCTCGAAGTTAAAAGTGATTTGGAAATTGCCCAGACAGCTAAAATGCAACACATATCCAAAATTGCTTCTAAACTGAATATCTCCGAGGATGACTTGGAAATGTATGGAAAATACAAGGCCAAGTTACCACTTAGTTTAATTGACGATAACAAAGTCAATGAAAACAACCTGATTTTAGTAACAGCTTTAACCCCTACGCCAGCCGGTGAAGGTAAAACTACCATATCTATTGGTTTAACCGAGGGATTGAATAAAATTGGCAAGCAGGCTACAGCCGTTTTGAGAGAACCATCGTTGGGACCAGTGTTCGGAATCAAAGGCGGAGCTGCTGGTGGCGGTAATGCACAGGTGGTACCAATGGAAGATATCAACCTGCATTTCACAGGTGATTTTTCAGCTATCGAAAAGGCTAATAACTTGCTGGCAGCGTTGATTGATAATAATATCCAGAGTAAGACAAGAAGCTTAAATATTGATCCGAGAACTGTGATCTGGAAGCGCGTGATTGACATGAATGATCGTACTTTGCGTGATATTGTTGTAGGATTAGGAGGTACACCAAATGGTATTCCACGTCAGGATGGATTTAATATCACTGCAGCATCTGAGATTATGGCGATTCTTTGTATGTCGAATGACATTGCTGATCTGAAACGTCGTTTAGGTAATATATTTGTTGGTTTTACTTACGCAAAGAAACCAGTGTATGCCCGTGATTTAAATGCGCAGGGAGCCATGGCTTTATTGTTAAAGGATGCGGTTAAACCAAACCTGGTACAGACCCTGGAAGGTAATCCAGCTATCATCCATGGTGGACCATTTGCCAATATTGCTCAGGGAACCAATACTATCATTGCTACAAAAATGGGCTTATCATTATCTGATTATGTGGTGACAGAAGCTGGTTTTGGAGCCGATTTAGGTGCCGAAAAATTCCTGAATATTAAATGTGTGGCAGGTGGTTTAAAACCCAAAGCAATGGTTATTGTGGCTACCATTCGTGCATTGCGCCATCATGGAGGAGCATCGAAAGATGAGTTGAACACTGCGAGCACAGAAAGAGTTAAAACAGGATTTGCCAATTTGGCAAAACACATTGAAAATGCTAAGAAATTTGGTTTAAACCCTGTAGTTTCCATCAATAATTTTATTTCAGATACAGAAGAAGAAGTTGAGTTGGTGAAGGCATTATGTGCTGAAATGGGAGTGAAGGCGGTTCCAACAAAAGCATGGGCAATGGGTGGTGATGGTGCCATGGCATTAGCACAGGCAGTAGTTGAAGAGGTGGAAGCGGATACAAACAACTTCAAGCAGCTATATGATCATAACCTGGGAGTAAAAGAGAAAATTGAAACCATTGCCCGTGAAATTTATGGAGCTGATGGCGTTGACTTCTCAAAGCAGGCCTTAGCAGATATTAAGAAGATCGAAGGTCTTGAATTAGCTGACTTACCTGTCTGTATGGCTAAAACACAGAAGTCGTTCTCAGACAACGAAAAGCTTATTGGTCGTCCGGAAGGATTTACGGTTACAGTGCGTGAATTTGAAATTGCGGCTGGTGCCGGTTTTATTATTCCAATTCTTGGCAAGATGATGCGTATGCCGGGATTACCATCAGTGCCGGCTTCTGAAGGAATGGATATTGACGAGGAAGGCATTATAACAGGATTGTCTTAAATAAGATATAGAGCATATAATGATGGAAGCCTCGCGAAATGCGAGGCTTTTTAATTAAAATATTAGGAACTAATTGCTTTAAGATCCTTTCTCTTTTCTTTTGCATCGCCCAAAAGAAACAAAACGCTAGTCCCATTAATGCTTCCACCCGCTCTAAGAATTAATAAATTTCACGATCAAAGCAAGACAAGTCCCTTTGCTGTTCAATTGGATTAATCCTTATTCACCCCAATACCGGCCCGCAAATGGAACAGGCCTTCGCTCTGAACCAACTACGTTTTGATTAAGGAAAGCGACTCTTAGTGGATCAATGAGTGTTGCAGTCAACGGGGTTTTTCCTTAGTTTTTGTTCACAAAAAATGTTGTTTTTATAAGGAGTTCACGATTGCCGCTTCGCTTTAATTCAACTGAAGGAAAAAGTAAGTCGCCGAAGGCAAGTTAACAATGTACTTGTTGTTTTTTGTCCACAAGAATATCAATTGATCTCTATTACCCAAATATCCAAAACGAAAAAGCCTCCCCGGCTATACCAAGGAGGCTCTTATATTCTGTCTTGAAAAGCTATTGTAAGACCTTAATCAAACATAGCCCATTTTCTAATTTTCAGCAGGAAGCTCACGCATCTTTAAGTGATCACCGGCATCCTTAACAATACTTTTGTAATAATCCTGCGAGTAACCAGGGAATGTAGCATGCTTTGGATTACCATGTTCGTTGCGCAAGAAAACACCATTTTCTTCTTCGTGTAGGTTACCATCGTTATACTTCACCAACAAGAAGTTGCCTAATTCACGCCATCTTTCTGTTACTAATTCGGCCTGATTCATCGAGAAATCAGTTAAGAATTGACGGGCTAAAGCTGGGTTTTGATCATATAGTGCCTTAGCTGATTGATCGATAGCAGTTGTGTAAGTAGTCAGGTTATCTTCCAATTCTGTCTGTACCTTTTTAATATCTTCGATCATAAAGCTATAACGACCATAGGCACGGTTACTTACTGTTGTAAATACCCAGAAAGCCGAGCTGTCAGAATAAGTCAATAAATCGCCATTACCTTGTGCCAGGCAATGAGGAACAGCAGTCATACCGGCATACATTGGCATGTAAACAGATGATGCAGCATCATCAACTCCAAACCAAAGAATACCACCAATATGAGCAGGTAACCAGCTACGCATTTGAGCCACGAAAGAGAAGCCAGTTTGCTGAGTAGCAATAGCACGCTCGTTAAAGTACTTTTCTCCATCCACTTCCCATGTCAATGGACGGAAACGATAAGGTTTCGAATAAGGACCGGCACCTGCATCTTTAGTCATATCCAAAGGTGTTCCTTCGTAGTGGTCACGCATAATGTTCATCACATCGCGGTGCGAAATCTTACGATCAGGCTTGATGTATAATGGCATGCGTTCACGTGAATTACCCTGAGCATATTCTACATATTGCCCCATATCAGCTGAATTCATAATGTTGAAAGCACTCCATACGCGAGCGTCGCAGAAACGAACTGCACCAAAGTCTAACGGCGCATAGGCATCAGCAAAGCTGAAATCTTTGTTTTTACCATCGAAGTAACCTTTTTCCCTGGCAAATGATATAACATCTTCAGAGTAAAGGCAGTTTTCTTTATCCTTTAATGGGAAGGTGGTAATACGAGCCTGGTTAGCATGTGCAGATACATAACCATCAGGAATCTTCACAGCTACCCAAACAGCACCTTTATTGTTTTCACCTTTTCCAATCATTTCCATAATCCAGACTTCATCTTTATCAGCAATAGAGAAAGATTCGCCTGAGCTATAGTATCCATATTCTTCTACCAGGTCGGTCATTACCTTAATTGCTTCACGTGCCGATTTAGAACGTTGAAGAGCTATATAAATCAAACTACCATAATCAACCAGTCCGTTTTTATCCTTTAATTCAGGTCGACCACCGAAGGTTGTTTCAGCTATTGTTACCTGGTGTTCATTCATATTACCAATCACAGTGTATGTTTGAGCAGCCTGAGCTATTTCTCCCAGGTACTTTCCGGTATCCCATTCATACACCTTAAGCATGGTTCCTGCTTCGTAGGTAGCTGCCGGCCAAAAATACAATTCGCCATAAAGATCATGCGAATCAGCCGCATATGAAATAATTGTAGAGCCATCAACAGAAGCATTTTTCGTCACCAATATATTGGTGCAGGCATTGGCAGGTGTTAAATGAAGCAATATAGCTGCAACACCCAACAATGCAATAAATCGTTTCATCATATCGATAAATATTAAGTGAATTTGTTTTGTTCTGACACAAATATAAAAAATCCCAATTATTAAAAAGTGAGTTTTGGCAGGTTTAAAAAGGGCGATAATTACTTGTACTCAGGGAGGGTTAGTTTGTAACATATCATTGGTATAACTTGCGTTTTACTTTCATTTTTACTTATTTGCAATGAGTCATTTAGGGGAGTATGGATATAAGGGATGAACTTATTCAGGCGCTGGATTTTTCAACGTCCATTGTTGTGTTAACAGATACGAAGGGAACTATTCGCTATGTCAATAATAGTTTTATACGCAAGTATGGCTATTCTCGCGATGAGGTCTATGGAAAAAAGCCAAGCCTTTTTAAGAGTGATTATCATGATGATCAGTATTATTACCAGTTGTGGAATACCATTAGTAATGGCGAAACCTGGCATGGTGTTTTCAAAAACAAAACCAAAGAGGGAGGATACCTTTGGGAAAAGGCGGTGATTAGTCCGGTTCGTGATGAAAATGATGAACTGACTGGCTACATTGCCGTTAAAGAGGATATCACGCGACAGCGTGAATTGGAACAACAACTGGATCATGACAATCAATTCCTTGATGAACTGTTTGATAATTCGCCGATTGGGATTGCCATTTTACAACCTATATTTAATGGTGACGAGAAATTAGAAGATTTTTTAGTGATGAGGGCGAATCCTTCTGCGGGTAAAGTAGTAGGGAGGCTTGGTATTGTAGGACTGAAAATAAGAGAGATTTTACCCGAGTTTGAATGGGATGACAAGCGGGCCCGCCTGATATTAAACCGTAAAACATCGTTCGAAGCCCACTTAAAGGATATCGGAAAGCATGTGAGATACCGGACGTTTCCTTTTGGAAAAGAGAATATATGCCTGTTTTTTTACGATGTATCGCCCTACCGACGAACCATTGCAGCTTTAGAGGCCAGTGAAGAGCGTTACTTTTCTTTAGTTGAAGATTCACCCGCCCTGATCAGTCGGTTTGATAAAAACGGTATGTTAATCTATGCCAATGAAGAGTACTGCAAGACTTTTGAAATGGCAAGAGAGGAGCTGATAGGTAAAAGTATTTTTGATTGGTATCCGGCGGGTGAGCGAAAAAGGGCTTTGGAGGTTATTCAGGCTTTAACAGCCGAAAACCCCATAAGTGTAGTTGAGCAACAGTTGATACTAAAAAGTGGCAAAACAAAATGGATGCGGTGGCTCGACAGAGCCCTGGTTGATTCGTATGGTTCAATCTTCGAATATCAATCGGTGGGAATGGACTTAACACCGCTCAAACAAACTGAGTTGGAACTTATTAGCCATCGTAACAAATTAGACGCTGTAGTTAACAGCACTGTTGCAGGTATTGGTGTGGTAGATCAGGATGGTACATATGTTTTAGTCAATGAACGCATGCAAAAAATGCTTGGCTTTGAAACAAAGGTACAAATGTATGGCAGTAGTCACCTGTCTGTTACGCATTCGAAGTGGCAAAAGGCTGCGCAGGTTAATTTCTTGAGGCTTCTTAGTGGTCAGGTTAATGACTATAACCTTGAATGTAAGTTCCAAAGAAAAGACGGAAGTGTATTTTGGGGCGATATGCATGTATCACCCATTAAGGATGTCAATGGGCGAATTGTTGAAATAATACAAATTGTTACCGATATCGATAATAAAAAGGAGATAGAGCTGCAGTTAAAAGAACGCGAAGCAAAGCTGAAAGAACTTAACGCTACCAAAGACAAACTGTTTTCAATTATTGCCCACGATATTAAGAACCCTTTTAACAGTATCCTTGGTTTTACTGGGCTTCTGCGCACTAATATTGATAGTTATACAAAAGATGAGATTAAGACTTTTATTGAGCAGATTTCTATCAACAGTGAGAATGTATACAAGTTGTTGGATGATCTATTAATATGGGGCAAGAGCCAGTTGGGGCAAATGACAGTTGAACCGCAATCCTTTAAGCTAAGCTCATTGATTGATGATGCTTTTGAGAGTTTTGGCATTCATGCAGCTAATAAAAATGTTGAGTTGATAAACGAAGTCCATCAGGATGCGGTTGCTTTTGCAGATCTGAATATGATGAAATTTATCGTTCGCAACCTTATTCATAATGCTATTAAATTTACCGACGCCAATGGCTATGTCAGGTGTGCATCTTACACATGCGGTAATAATACCGTATTGTCAGTAAGGGATACAGGTATTGGTATACGCCCTGAGAAAATTAAAGTCTTGTTTGATATTAACAGTTATATATCTGCTGAGGGTACATCTAATGAAAAAGGTACCGGACTGGGTTTACATCTGTCGAAAGATATGGTGGATAAAAACGGTGGTAAAATAAAGGTGAATAGCGAAGTAGGTAAAGGAACCGAATTTCTGATTTATATGCCTGTATCTGGATAGTAGTTGATTAGATTTTAGTCAGTAGTCAGTGGTCAAAAACCGCTAAGCATATTTCAAATGCTAAGCGGATTGGAAATACGACTCTTTTAATTCAATGCTGATATTTACCAAGCTGCATTATTCCTTCTCCTATAAGACTACTCTTTATGCACAAATAATAGAAGGATAATTTTTTGAGATAGAGGCTGAAAGCCTCAAACTTCACAACAAGGGGTATCACCCCTTGATAAAGATGCTATGTAAATCTCAGGCTGAATTGAAAATCGACGCAGTCAAAGTCTGAAACATATAATTAAAGTATCAGGCATTCAGCCTGAATGTATATTGTATGCAAGATCTTGGAGCGTCGCTCCAGGTTTTGATGTGAAAGGCTTTTCAGCCTTCTTCATACTTAAGTGCAGTCTGAAAAAAGATGTGTATAAAGAGTAGCCTATGAGGAGAAGGTTAGGATGAGGTGAATCTATACCCGCTAAGCGCATTTAAAGTGCTTAGCGGATTTGGGAAATTATCCTCTTAAAACGTATTCACTACTTTTCTTAATTCAACCAATCGGGTCATTAAACCTTCGAGCAGGTCCAGGTGCAACATATTAGCTCCGTCAGACTTGGCATTGGCCGGATCAAAATGAGTTTCGATAAAAAGACCATCGGCACCAACAGCTATACCTGCCCGGGCGACAGTCTCGATCAATTCGGGTTTACCACCTGTAACGCCACTTGATTGGTTAGGTTGTTGCAACGAGTGTGTGATATCCAATACTACCGGAACATCAAACTGCTTCATAGTAGGAATACCACGGTAATCAACAATCATATCCTGGTAGCCAAACATGGTTCCGCGATCGGTTAAAATAACCTGGTCATTCTTCATGTCCCTTACCTTCTTAACAGCAAATTGCATGGCTTCAGGACTCAGGAACTGTCCTTTTTTAATATTCACAACCTTGCCTGTTTGGGCTGCAGCCACCAATAAATCAGTTTGGCGACATAAAAAAGCAGGAATTTGCAACACATCTACATATTCGGCGGCCATGGCTGCTTCATTTGCTGCATGAATATCAGTAACAGTAGGTACATCAAATGTTTCGCTAACCTTACGCAGAATTTTTAATGCTTTCTCATCGCCAATACCACTGAACGAGTCAAGTCGTGAACGGTTTGCCTTTCGGTAAGAACCTTTAAAGATGTAAGGAATCTCCAATTTGTTGGTAATCTCAACTACACGCTCGGCAATACGCAAAGCCATCTCTTCTCCTTCAATTGCACATGGGCCTGCCAGTAAAAAGAAGTTGCCGCTTTGTGTATGCTTGATTTTAGGTATTTTGTTTATATCCATGGTTTAATTTTAATATTCCAAATTAAGTTGGAATTTTATATGCGTACAAATTTACTATTTTCTCATTTCTATCATTAGGCAGGCGAGCATAATTATTGACGGATAAATTTGTTTTGTAACTGATTTGATGAAACTATCGAAGTGCTCAGTGCACTGTGCACGGTGCACCGGGCACTCAAAAAGAACCTCAACAAAGTAAAAAACGTCGTTAAACAGGCCTGACTATTTACTCATACCGGTTTTTCCACAAAAACTTCATACGTTCGTCTACCTTTGATTCCTGGGCGTTGCTTTGTGGGTAATAAATACGTTTATCCTTAATATCATCAGGCAAATAATCCTGTTCAACAAAATTGTTAGGATAGGAGTGGGCATATAAGTATTCCTTGCCATAATTTAGCTCCTTCATCAGTTTTGTTGGAGCGTTACGCAAATGGAGCGGCACCGGTAAATTGCCGGTTTGTTTAACCAGTGATTGTGCATCTTTAATGGCCTGATAGGCTGAATTACTCTTGGGACTGGTAGCCAGGTAAATGGTCACTTGCGATAGTATAATACGTGCTTCGGGCCAGCCAACCATCTGAATGGCTTCGAAGCAATTGGTAGCCAGCAAGAGGGCATTAGGATTGGCCAGTCCAATATCTTCCGATGCAGATATAATCAACCGGCGGGCAATAAACTTAGGATCTTCACCACCTTCAACCATACGCGCCAGCCAATATACAGCAGCATCCGGATCGCTTCCCCTGATGGATTTGATAAAAGCAGAAATGATGTCGTAGTGCATTTCCCCGTTTTTATCATACTGCGCAGGATTTTGTTGAAGGTGGGTGGTTACCAACTCATCCGTTATCTCAATTTTGTCGCTGCTTATCTCAGCATTGGTCACCAGTTCGAGAATATTAAGCAGCTTTCGGGCATCACCACCTGAGTAGCGAAGCAAAGCAGTATCCTCCTGTACCGATATATCTTTTTCCTTTAAAAGAATATCTTCATTTAATACTTTATCGACCAGCTCCAGCAGATCACTCTTTTCCAAGGCTTTTAATACATATACCTGGCAGCGTGATAATAAAGGTGATATTACTTCAAAGGATGGATTCTCTGTTGTTGCACCAATGAGTGTTACCACGCCTTCTTCAACAGCACCCAGCAAACTATCTTGTTGCGATTTGCTGAAACGGTGAATCTCGTCAATAAAAAGGATAGGAGAGGGTGAACTGAAAAAACGTGCCTTACGAGCCTTTTCAATGGCTTCGCGAACATCTTTTACACCAGAGTTAATGGCCGATAGTACAAAGAATGGACGTTCGAGCTGTTTCGAAATAATTTTAGCTAAAGTGGTTTTACCAACTCCGGGAGGTCCCCATAATATGATGGACGATATAACCTTCCGGTCCAGCATTTTTCGTAATACAGCACCTTTACCAACAAGGTGTTGCTGACCTATGTATTGCTCCAGGTTTGTAGGCCGCATTCGCTCGGCTAATGGCGGATATCCACTCATGCAAATTATTTTAGAATCCAAAAATACAAAAAAGCAGAGTAGGAGTGTAAAACACCTTATGAATTATGGAGCGTTTTAGAGCATGTTTTAAAAAATGATATAATTTGAAACATTTAATAGCCCACCACCTCACCTCGGTCCTCTCCTTTTTAGGAGTGGATGTGAGCAAACATCAAGGCTTAACGCATTTAATTTTAGACTGAGATATACCAGGTTGCACTATCCCTTCTCCTATGAGGAGGATTTATTCCGCCAGAGCGGAAAGGTTAGGATGAGGTGATTAAATTACGGATTATAAGTAAGATAATTGCCAGTTTAAATTTTCGAACACCTTCTTAAGTTGAGCTTGTATTTCACTGGTTTAGTTTGCTATTTGTGCTAAGAATAAGCAAAATAAATCAGCTAAATAAAACAAATGCTGCTGTTAACCACCAAACGTTAGTAAAATAACGCTGAATGTCAGTTGATCATGAATTAACGCATGTTAATCACTAAAATAAAACCATTAGTCAAAGCTTAACAAAATAATTGAGCAGGATATAATTAACTTATTAATTTTAGTGGTGATAAATAAAACAGGAACCAAGCGACCTATTATGCATCTTTGGCGAGGCGCTTTTAAGTCCTTGGTCCCTGAACATGTTGAACCCCAAAATTAATAAATTATGGGACACAAAGAGGATTATAACTTGAAATTGGCAGAGGCACAGGAATTGCCCGCCGAAAATGTATTAAATCCCTACATGCCGATGGGCGTGTATTGCCAGGAAGCCGAAGATTTGGCGGTGTGGGCAACAGAAGATCTGGCCAAACTGGCTGCAGCCGGATTACCGGAAACCTACCTGACAGAAATACCAATTTGGGCAGGAGCAACCCACCAGGCACAATCCTTATGGATGCGCGAAAGACAAAGCCAGGAAGAAGCCGAACAGCAGCGGGCCGAGAAAAGCCCTGAAGCTTATGATTATCGTAACCAGATGATTCATGGTTTACGCTATGCTTTCCGTAAACATCCGGATTTGCTGATGCAAGTGGCAACCATTGCAGAAGGAGAATCAGATGCCGATATGATCCAGGATTTGAATGATATCTCGGTATTAGGCCTGGCTAACCCGGAACTGATTCAAAAAGCAGGCATGTCGGAAGAAGATATGCATATGTCTGCCCAAATGTCGGATGAGCTTGGTCACCTGCGTGCACTGGCTAATGGTGAAAAAAACGGAACCAATGAGTATTGCGAGATCCGTAACCGCATGTACACGAAGCTTAAAGAATTAGTGGATGAAGTGCGCGATTGCGGTAAGTTTGTATTCTGGCGCGACCCTAAACGTGTAAAAGGCTATGCCAGTGCTTATAATCGTAAAAAGCGTGGCTCTAATAAGAACAATGAAAATCAGTTGGAAGAATAGGCTTCCTTATTTTAGTTTAGACTTCAATGTAACTTATAAGTGCGGTTCAATGGCCGCACTTTTTTATTCTGATAAAGCCCTTTAATACTTGACACACTTTATTGAACAGACTCCACAGACTCAATGAACAAGTCAATTTTATGGGCGCAGGACGGTCACCTGATGCGCAGGAGAACAAAACTAAGCCGCAGGACTATGAGCAGTAGGCGCAGGGGAGCTAGACTACCCCGCAGGGTGATGAACAGGTGGGCGCAGGGCGGCTAACCTATGCCGCAGGAGAGCGAGCGGGTACCGCAGGGTACCCAACCTATGGCGCAGGGCAGGAAAAAACTGCGCAGGTCGACTTAACAAGAGTTCAATAAAGCTTACTGCTATTCTATAAACATGAAAAGCAAGGTTTAAAAACATTTTGTTTAAATCGTAAATACCAATTATCTCCATTTTTAGTTTGTTTATCAATAAATGACAAACGTTAATCAAGCAGTGCTTGTGATTTCCAATAAAAATTCTATTTTCACATACACTAATCGGAAAAAAGGGCTAATGCAATAACTTATAGCACGACTATTTCGGAAGCATTGGCTTTAGCTGCCCTGCCAAGTGAGGCGAGAATTGTATGTAGGGGGGTGGTTCAGCAAAAGAAAGATATTGTAATGATTATTGAAGATTCATGGATAGATGAATTTAAAATATCAGATTATCGCAATTAAAAGTGTGCTTTCCAATCAATATTGGTGAGAAAAGCACTTTTTAAAGAGATAAAGCAGAAATATATACAATGAATTTATAACAATGTTGGTGTTCATGTGAATTAGCTCAATATATAAGTAACCTCATAAAAAATAATTAAATCTTATAAAAATGAAAATTGGTATTTTTCATCTTACAGACATGCATTTTTTAGAAAACACAAAAATGCCTAATAAAATTATCTCTATAAGTAAGGTTATAGTAAATGAATTTAGAGATATAAAAATAGCATTCTTAGTTATTAGTGGAGATATCGCCAATACAGGAAAAGAAGTAGAGTACGCTAGTGCTAAAAGTTTTATAAACCTAACAATCTCTTTTATAAAAAAAAGCAATAAAGATATCAGCATTAAGGTAATCTTGGTCCCTGGAAATCATGATTGTAATTTTTCATTAGAAAAAGACATACGTAAGATATTGCTTGGCAATGTCGAATATAAAACAATTGGAACAGATAATAGCATATTAGAACATGCATTAATGATTCAAGAAGATTTTTGGAAATTTTATTCCGACTATAATCAAATTCCAGAAGATAAAGTTTACTATAAAGTATCAGATACAATTGAAAATAAGAAAATAAGTTTTCACTGTTTCAACACAGCATGGATGTCTCAATTAAAAGAAAAGCCTGGTTCTCTATTTATGCCAATTGCAAAATTTAAGAATATCAAAAGCAATAATGACGACTATTTAAACATAGCAGTTTTTCATCACCCTCTTAACTGGTTTAATCCTAATACTGAACCAAACAATAAAAATGAATTTCAAGCATTTTTAGAAAAAACAACTTCTTTCCAATTAATAGGACATGAACATGAAACGCAATTTGAAAAAAGAGAGAATATTGACAATAATACTAAGTCCTTAAATTTTTCAGGAAGTATATTTAATAACAATAGAGATCCTAATATTTCAGGTTTTCAGTTAATTACAATTAATCTTGATGAGAAATCAGGTAATTTGAAAAGATTCAATTGGAAAGAAGATATTTTTTTAGAGAACTCATCAAATAATTTTAGTTTCAATGGTGTTGATAACAGACAATTTCAAATCAAAAGAACATTTGATGAGTTATTAAAAGAAGTAAAAGCTCCTTTATCTAAAAACAATAAGAAAATCACATTATCAGAGTTATATATATATCCAGATCTTAATTTTATTGATTTAGATGTCACAGGTTTTGATGATTACATTGATTCTGAAATAATTATAGGGAGTGGAAAATATAAACATATTTTTATTGAAGGAGATAATCAATCCGGTAAAACAAGTTTACTAAAAATGTTTTTTAGGACATCCTATCATAATGGATTATATCCTCTTTTTTTAAACGGAGAGCAAATCAATAAACATGATGTAAACAAAATAATGAAAGATTCATTTTCTCAAATATATAATGGACATGACGAAAATTTTGAAGGATATAAGCAAATCGATAAAGAAAATAAAGTATTACTAATTGATAATTTGCAAGTTAGCAAATTAAATTCAAGAGCATTAAAAAACGTTATAGACGATTTTTCTGATATATTCGATCAGATTATTATAACTGTTGATAAAGCAACAAGCTTAATGCCACAACTACAGGCTGACTTTGAGAATTTTTACTCTTGCACTTTAAGTCCCTTAGGGTATAAAAAAATCAATGATTTGATTAGAAAATATCATTTATTAGATATTAATCCATTATTAGTTAATGAGGCTGTCTTATTGCAAAAAACTAAAAATTCATTTGATCAAGTACGTCAAGTGCTTGGAAATAATATTATACCTGCATATCCAATTTTTATTATTTCTATTCTTCATTCATTAGATTATAAACCATTAAATTTGAATGAGACATCTCATGGCTATTGTTACCAAACTTTAATTCATTTTGCACTAGCAAAACAAGCTAGATTACCTAACAATGAGATTGATACTTATATAAACTATATTAAAGAATTCGCGTTTTACTTATTTGAATCAAAATTTGATGAAATTGATGAGAATGAATTTAAATCATTTCATACTAAATATGAAGCATCATATATTATATCTGGACTTGAAAAAGTAAAAAGTAAACTAATACTTTCTCAAATACTTAAAGAACAAGATGGCTACTATAGTTTCGGATATAAATATATTTTCTATTTTCTTATTGCAAAATATATTGCTGAAAAGATAAACACCCAAGAAGGAGAAAGAATTATAAGAAGGCTCTTTCAAGACTTACATATTGAAAAAAATGCCAACATCTTAGTTTTCATTACTCATCACACAAAAGATCTTACGTTTATAGAAGAATCCCTATTTTCAACATTAACTCCTTTTGAGAACACTAATCCTATAACATTAGAAAAAAGAGGTGAATACTATAAGCTTATTCAGGATATTGTTAAAGAAATTTCAACTGATATAATTGAACTAAACCGTAAACCCGAAAAAGAAAGAGAGGAACATCTGGCTAATTTGGATCAGGTAAATAGAATTATCGAAAAAAAGGATATTGTTGAGGATGATGAGCATGAAATGCCTAAAGAATTCAGCGAGGAATTAAATAAGCTTTCAATG
The DNA here is from genome assembly GCF_982718395.1 of Carboxylicivirga sp. Lineage (NCBI taxonomy): Bacteria > Pseudomonadati > Bacteroidota > Bacteroidia > Marinilabiliales > Marinilabiliaceae > Carboxylicivirga > Carboxylicivirga sp. The sequence continues at coordinate 1,589 of NZ_CEXQWX010000117.1, read as the reverse complement.
CCCTTTTATAATTCGTTTCGTTCGTTAGAGATTGTTGGACAAATTATACGGAATAGAAAAGGCTCTTTATCGAAACAAAAACTTTCGGAGTTGATTACAGAATTATATAATCTTGGTTTTAGAACAATTGGTTTTATTGGAGAAGTAGTTAAAGATGTTAAAAATGAATTAACTTTAAACCTTATGGAACGAATTAAGGAAGAAGATAATAAACAAGATATTGAGTCTAAAATTAATTCATTTTTTCAATTCATTAGTTTACACGCTTGTTTAGGAATAATATCAAGATTAGTTTATTCTGCTGGTGTAAAAGAACTAAAAGATATTTATAAAGAAGTTTCAAAGAATATGGGTACACCTGCTTCAAAGCTTGTGACTTTTAGTATTAATTCTTATTACAACGATGTTTCAGCAAATGATATTAAAATCATTGCTAATGAATTAAAAGACAACCAAGTTGCGCTTCAAATTCTTAAAATAAAGGTAAAATCATTTTTATATAATAATCACGTAGATTTTAGAAAAAAACAAAAAATTGCAGAGGTCTTAAATATGCAAATAGATCCGCAACTTCATCAAAGGAGAGGATCAAAATAAAGCACGAAACGTTAACATTTTGTACAGAAAGTGGTAGGTATAGTGTTAAAAACAAATACACTGCTTTGGCACTATTCAATTTAGTAAGTTTGTTAGGTTAAGTTCCCTTAAGAGGCCATGCCGTGAGACCGTTCTGTTAAACTAACGATGTCATGAAAGTAAAAGTTTTTTTAGTATTTATTGGTTTACTATCAGTGCTCGATATGAGTTATTCTCAGGCACTGACTCCTGAACAATTAAGGGAAAGGAGACAAGAAGCAGAAGCTGAAAGAAAAAGACTCATTGAAGAACGTAAAATTGTACCGAGTGATTTTCCTTATAACTATATTGTTGATGAGTGGTGGCCCAGCGCTTTTAAGGGGAGCTATGTTTTTTATAAAAATGGTGATTTCTTATTTATCCATGGTGGTATTGGTAAATCAGAGAGATATGATTTTGGCAAATGGGTGCTATCGGATACCATTATTAAAATAGATTTTAATTTACGATTAGGCCTTAGGCCAATAGGAGAACCAATTAATCCAGAAGTTTTTCAAGCAGCCAATCCAGATGATTACTTAGAGTATGAAGGGTACCAAAACTATGAGGAGTGGATTGAAGAAAGTCTTGAAATAAATACTCAAGATTTTTTGTGGGAGGATTGTTATATTAATAAGTCAAAGAAGGCTTCAGACATTTCTATTGATACTAATGAATACCTGATAAGTGGTGATTATAAGGTTGCTTCATGCAGATTATTAAGTGACAAAGATTTAAAATCACTGTCAAAGAAAGAGTTAAGATTAATGCGAAATGAGATATTTGCGAGATATGGATATAAATTCAAATCAGAAGATTTAAAACAACATTTTAGCTCCAAGGGCTGGTACACTCCTCAAAGAAGTAATGCAGATGAGTTTATTACTGATATCGAGAGAAAAAACATAGCTCTAATTAAGAAGTATGAATTAAAATAACTTTGCATAATGGCTTATAAAGCATGGCTTGCTAAA
>NZ_CEXQWX010000116.1:0-19872 GCF_982718395.1 Carboxylicivirga sp. | reverse complement strand
AAACCAATTTCTTTTACCTGTTCGTCAGGTTGTAAGTATCTTAAAGAAGAAGCTAATTCCGAAATAACAATATCATACTCGCCTTTTTGTACCTCATTATTCAATAAAGTATTATTAGTTGTGAGAGCCGAGAACTCATTAGTCCACATCTGGTTGATCATACTGATATCACCAGTATCCATCCATAAATGACTACCGGATGATAAAAAACTTGACCATTGAGCGGAGGATGATACTTTGCTTTTGTCTACTTTAAATTGATTGGCAAAATTACTGATAACTTCTTTTGAGATTGAATGTTTCATGGCATGGAGGATTGGTTGATATAAATTTAAAAGATAGTTTTCTGTAATTCAAGCATTAAGGGTTGATAAAAATCAGGTCTTTTTTATGAAGCGACATACATAAAGCTAAAAAGGTCTTTTTTACATTTGTTCTTTTAAAGAAACTGTTATGATGGAATCGATTAAAGAAATATATAAGATTGGAAGTGGACCTTCGAGTAGTCATACCATGGGGCCAAAGAAAGCAGCTGAAATGTTTATAGAAAGACAACCTAATGCTGCTTCATACAAAGTGACGCTCTTTGGTAGCCTGGCTGCAACAGGCAGAGGTCACCTTACCGATTATGCCATCGAACAGGTATTTAAAAAGAAACAACTTTCTTTAATTGTAGAATGGAAACCAGAAGAATTTCTTCCCCGACACTCGAATGCACTTACATTTTTTGCTTACGATGCTCAAAACGAAGAAATTGATCGATGGACTGCATATAGCATTGGAGGTGGAACCATAATAGATGATTTTACACAAGAGGAAACAAAAACCGTCTATGAACTGACTACACTTGACGAGATATTAAAATGGTGCGATTCCAATGGTAAAAACCTTTGGGAATATGTTGAAGATGTAGAAGGACCTGAAATTTGGACTTACTTATCAAAAGTGTGGAAAGTAATGAAATCCGCGATTAAGAAGGGACTTGATGAAGAGGGCGTATTACCGGGTGCTCTTAAATTACCAAGAAAGGCTGCATCATATTACACAAAGGCTAAAAATTTCAGTGGACGAATGGAACGGCGTTCAATGATATATGCTTTTGCTTTGGCTGTTTCTGAGCAGAATGCTGCAGGCGGTAATATTGTAACAGCTCCAACTTGTGGTGCAAGCGGAGTTTTACCTGCTGTACTCAAGTTTATTGAAACATATTACGAAGCAACGGATAAAAAGATACTCAGAGCATTAGCAACAGCCGGACTAATAGGAAATCTGGTTAAATATAATGCTTCAATTTCAGGAGCAGAAGTAGGCTGTCAGGGCGAGGTAGGAACAGCTTGCGCAATGGCTTCTGCGGCCGCAACTCAGCTTTTTGGAGGTACAATCTATCAGGTTGAATATTCAGCCGAAATGGGGCTGGAGCACCACCTTGGGTTGACCTGTGATCCTATTGCCGGATTAGTGCAGATTCCTTGTATCGAGCGAAATGCCTTTGCTGCCGCCAGGGCACTTAATCACAATACATATGTCCTACTGTCAGATGGTCGTCATCGTATTACATTTGATGAAGTTGTTAAAGCCATGAAGCAAACAGGACATGATCTGCCGAATATCTACAAAGAAACCTCAACGGGTGGATTGGCAGTTTTCCATCAGGCTCGCGATATAATGGATAAATAGTATGTTTTAGCTGATACAGCATTCCTTTTCACAGATAATAATATCGATGTGGATAAAGTTTATTGATAAAAGGATTGTTATATCTGCTAATGAGCTTAAACAATTTATAGTTTTTTAAGAGGTTTGAATTGGCTGGTCATCCAATTATGATTACATTTATGTTACTAAACCATACATTTCAAACCTCATGGAAATTCTATCCAATGTTGCAGTAATCTGGTTTATCGCTGGAGCTGCTTTGTTACTTCTCGAATTTATTATTCCTGGAGTTTTTATATTGTTTTTCGGAGTTGGTGCCTGGATTACTGCATTATGCGTATACTTGTTTGAACCTTCACTAGCAGTTCAATTTCTCATTTTTAGTGCCTCTTCTGTATTATCACTGATCCTACTTCGAAAAGTATTACTCAAAAAGCTATATAACATGCCTGACCCTGTGGACGACCCGGATGAGGAATTTGTTGATGGTATTGGCGAGTGCATTGCTAATATCGGACCAAATACCGATGGCAGAGTTGAATTCAAAGGCACAAGTTGGACCGCATCAGCCGATACAGAAATTAGCACTGGTTCCAGAGTCAGAATTATTAGAAAAGTTGGTTTATTACTTGAAGTTGAACCAGCTTGATTTTTTAACCTCTTAATTATCTATTTATTTATGGATGCACAAAGTATTGTATTAATTGCCATTGGTGTAATTGTTCTTATTATTATTCTTTCTTGTATTAAGATAGTGCCGCAGCGCTCAGCATATATCGTTGAACGACTTGGAAAGTTTAATGGTACCTTAACCGCAGGATTTCATTTCTTAATGCCATTTCTGGATAAAGTTGCGTATAAACACACTCTTAAAGAATCAGCTATTGATGTGGCCTCCCAATCGTGTATTACAAAAGATAACATTGCTGTTGAAGTAGATGGTGTATTGTATTTGCAAGTAATTGATCCGAAGAAAGCATCTTACGGTATTGATAACTATGGATTTGCAGCTATTCAAATTGCACAAACAACAATGCGTAGTGTAATTGGTCGTTTGGATTTGGATAAAACATTTGAAGAGCGAGAAACAATTAATACCAGTATTGTTGAAGCGGTTGATAAAGCAAGTGACCCATGGGGTGTAAAGATTACCCGTTACGAGGTGAAAAACATTACACCACCACAGAGTATAAAAGATGCCATGGAAAAGCAGATGCGTGCAGAACGTGAGAAACGAGCTATGATTGCAGAGTCTGAGGGGCAGAAGCAAGCAAAAATCAATGTTGCTGAAGGTGATAAGCAAGAATTGATTGCTCGATCTGAAGGTGAAAAGCAAAAACGTATAAACGAAGCCGAAGGTAAGGCTGCCGAAATTGAATTTGTAGCTTCAGCCACAGCAAAAGGTATTCGTGAGATTGCCTCCTCAATTAATGAAAAAGGAGGAATTGATGCTGTTAACCTTCGTGTTGCAGAGCAATACCTTGGTGAATTTGGTAAGTTGGCTAAAACCAATAACACTATGATTATTCCTTCTAATATGTCAGATGTGTCAAGTATAATTGCAACCGCTACATCTGTTTTGGAGCAGACGAAGAAATAAAGATTATTCTATTTTAGAGAAAAGCGAGCTTTTGCTCGCTTTTTTTATTTACTACATTAATGAAAAGGGTTGGAGCATTTAATGTTTTTTGGTGATCTGTGAATAAATAGGATAAACATTACTTTTGTACCACATGTAAAAACACTTTAGAATGCTTGGTAATAGAGTTTTGTGTGAGTGGTAGCTAATGTTGAAATATAATGGAAAATCAAACGAAAATATTATGCAGTAATTGTCAAGAAACTTTTGATAAAGATGATTTGAAAAGAATCTGTTCGAATTGTTTTTGTTGTACAGGTTGTGAGATCTATGTTTGTAGCTCCTGTAATAGTGAAATTGTCATTTGACCTATAGGTTCACCTCCTGAATGCAGGTATCACAATGATTCATACGTTATCAGGATTATAAACGATTTCTTTCAATCGAAGCGGTAGGGTAACATTCATATTATACGGTATGAGCATGTAATACGTACACTAAATTCTTATTAAAGAAAGTAACCTAAAATTTATAATCATGCTACAGCTAGCGACTCTATCAATTATATTAAGTGTTTTTGTTATCATTCAGTTATGGCGCTGGGATGTTAAGAACAATCCCTCAAGAAAGCACAAAAAACCAACTAAATCTGTTTACTCTTATGATGAAGGTTATTTTCGATGTGAGGAAACAGATTTATAGAACTTAGAGATATATCTTATCCTTTATAAAGAATCTGATATTTGTTTCTTTCAAGTGAACTTGTACAGCTTGATTTCTGCGTGTTATTAAATGCTGTTTTAAGAGTATTTACAAACAAATACTAATTCAATACAAAAAGTGTTAATCGTCATTTTTTGGCACATTTTTTATGTGTTTAAGCTTTAAATTTTAAAAGCTATAAGAATGAAAAGAATTAAAAGTATTTTAGTTGCAGCAGGTATCTTATTAGGTGTATCTTCAATGCAAGCAGGAGAAAGAGGACTTATCGAAGTTAATAATCACATGAACTCAGGACATTCAATTATTTCTGTTGTCAATAAGGGACTTAACTACAATAGTTTGAATGTATTTTGTAGTACATCAGGTGAATCCTTTATTAAAGAGACAATTACTGATCAGCCAAGTTTCCAGAAGTTAGTTAATCTGCAAGAATTGAATGATGGAAAGTATACAGTTGAGTTGAAAGGAGATAATGATTCGGTTCTTAAGGAGTTCAATGTGCAGTATGGTCGTTTAATGAGTGACCAGGCTGAAGATATTTTTGGCGAAACTAAGAATATGAAGTTTTTCCTCGATGATAAGAGAAATAATTTAGTAGTTAGCTATATCAACCCTAATCAGAATGACTTATTATTTAAATTAGTCAATACAGATAGGGATAAGGAAGTTGAATTTTTGAAGGCAGGAAATAAATTGGGTTATTCTAACACCTATGACCTGAATTACCTTAGAAAAGGAAATTACAGAGCAACACTTGTTTCTGGTGATAAATCATATCACTATGATTTTACTCTTTAATATGTAAAATGATTTTTAAGGTTGTTTAGAAAGTAAATTGCTTCAAATATTAATTTAAAGACGAATACATTCTAAATAATATTTAAAGCCAGCTTCTCTTATCATTTCTGAAAGAGAGCTGGCTTTAAGTTTTTTATGAGGTCTAATTCGATTACAATGATTCATATGAATGAAGGGTTTCAATAGTATGAATACCTTGGTAATTTACACTTATGAAAACCTCATCTTAAACATAATCACCTTATTTATTTTTCATTGTCACCACAATTACACCCATCATTCCTCTGGCACCATATCTGGCCGATGCAGCACTATCTTTTAGAATGCTAATTGACTTGACTTCTTGAGGATCAATATTTCGGAATTGCTGGTAACCAACCGGAAAACCATCGACTACATAAAGTGGTTCCTGATTTCCTCCCATAGTACTGGTGCCTCTTATACGAACTGACTCTCCTGAAACTTCAACACCTGGAGACTTCGATTTAAGCATATCAAATATGTTAGCATAAAATTCATATACATTGTTTTCACTCGAGAGATGTGAAATACCATAACTTAATCGATCTTGACTAATATGGCCATAACCAGTTGCGATCTTCTGGTTTTTTTCACCACCTCTGAAAACAAGGTTGAGAAGAATAGTGTCTTTGTCAGAACTAACAGTTACGGATTGTTTGTAAAATCCGTTGGCGATAACAGTTAATTTGTCCTTCATTTTTGCCTCAATCTGAAAAACTCCAGTTGAGTCAGAAAGAGCAGTTGTTTTGTTTTTTTTGTTAATAATTTCCGCTTTGTAAATTGGGTAGTTGTTAAATGCAGTAATTTTACCTTTTACAAATTGGGTTTGTGCATTAATTAAAATGCCACTTGTGCATACTAATGTGCAGCACAAGGTAAATGCTTTTTTAAACATAAGTAAATGATTGAAGGTTAATAAATATTTGTCTTATAAAGATATAATATTGAATCAATTATCCAATGTAATGAAGGTATTTAGCTTAAATACACCAGATTGAATAATTAGCAGGTAACAAACTTTTATAGAAGTTATCTCTATGAGGGAAAAGAAATGATTATATTCTAAATGCTGAAGCCATTGAAAAAGTTCCAGTCTATTACATTTGTAATACCAAACAAAAAATAAATGCTAAAGAAAATTGATCGTTTTATTATTGGCTTAATTCTGATGATTCTATTAGCCTGGTTATTTCCGCAGATAGGTACTTATGATGGGGCAGGTAATCTGGAACAATTAACAGACATCGGGATTACCTTAATTTTCTTTTTCTATGGTCTTAAACTGAGTCCAAGACAAATGAAAGAAGGGTTAAGTAATTATCGCCTTCATCTGGTTATTCAACTGGCTACCTTTGTTATATTTCCCATTTTGGTAATTGCTTTTTTACCTTTTATTCAAACTGAGGAACAGGAAATGATTTGGTTAGCTATTTTTTTTCTTGCCGTTCTTCCTTCAACAGTGTCATCATCTGTTGTAATGGTTGTATTGGCAAAGGGTAATATACCTGGTGCTATTTTCAATGCCAGTATATCAGGACTGATTGGGATTGTATTAACACCATTATGGATTGGTTTATTCTGGCAGATTGAAGACGCATCATTCGATTTTTCAGATGTAATGATGAGCCTGATGCTTCAAATCCTAATACCAGTTATCAGTGGTTTATTATTACATCAGTATTTAGGTACTTTTGTAAAAAAGCATTTAAAAGCATTAGCTCGTTTTGACAAGCTAATTATTTTATTGATAGTTTATAAGAGTTTCAGCAAATCATTCATAAGCGGACTGTTTGATGAAGTTAGCTTGATGGATATGTTAGTGATATGCTTGTCTACACTCATATTGTTTGGGTTGATTTATTACTTAACTCATTTGGTATCTGGATTATTAAAGTTTAACCGTGAAGATAAGATTACCGCTGTATTCTGTGGCTCAAAGAAATCTTTGGTGCATGGTTCAGTGTTTTCAAAAGTGATGTTTCAAAATGTTGCAAGTCAGGGGTTATTTCTGATACCAATTATGCTTTATCATTCTTTTCAGCTTATAATTGTAAGTTTTATTGCTACAAAAAAAGGTCAACAACATAACTGATTGTAGTTAATTAAATTACATAAACATTTCAGATAAGTTATTGAACATGAATGCGCATTGTCGCAAGTTGAATGTTAATATATTTGAATAGGCATATTAACATTTAATATCATTGTTACAGATGATATATCCTTATTATCCAAAATCATGAAATATTCTATTCTTTATTTAGTGCTTACTTTATTACTTTTTTCATGTAAGCCTTCCGATGTGAACATCATCAACAAGGGAAAATCAAACTACAAAATTGTTATAGATAATAATGCTGGCAGCGAAGAGAAAGCTGCAGCTGAAATATTGCAAAATTATCTATTCAAATCAACAGAAGTTAAACTTCCGGTTGTTGCAGAGGAAACAAGGGATTACATTCGGCTAAAAATCGGTTCAGAAAGTACACCTCCTTACGTCAGGTATTATATGGATGGAAATAACCTTACTATAGAAGGTAGTGATGGAAAATACCTGAAATATTGTGTTTATGAGTTCCTTGAAAGAGAATTGTCATGTAGTTTCTGGACTCCTGATGCCGAGACTGTTCCTAAGCAAACTCGGCTTGCAGTAAAGAGCGATAAAAACTATCGATATAAGCCGCCGGTTCATGTTCGAACGGTTCATTCAAAACTGTTCTATGAAAATCCGGATTTTGCAGATAAGCAGCGGGTAACATACGAGGCATTTCCTATGTATGCGCCAGGTGCTAAGGTTCATACTTTCCATCGTTTTGTACCGTCTGAAAAATATTTTGATATTCATCCTGAGTATTATGCATTGGTTGATGGTAAACGGCGGGCTACGCAATTGTGTTTGAGTCATCCCGACGTGTTAATGATTATAAAAGATACCGTGGCAGGTATATTTGCCAATAATCCTGAAGCATCAGTTGTTTCAGTCAGTCAGGATGATAATACTCAGTACTGTCGTTGCGATGACTGTGAAGCGGTACATAAAGAGGAAGGAAGTCCATCCGGCTCCATGATTCGTTTTGTAAATGCAGTTGCCGGTTCATTCCCTAATAAAACGATTTCCACTTTAGCTTATCAGTATACGCGCAAAGCATGTCAAACCAAACCTTTGGATAATGTATTAATAACGCTTTGTTCGATAGAGTGCGACCGTAGTGCTCCAATTCAGGATAAGAGCCCTGATTTCGCTCAGGATTTAAAAGGTTGGAAAGATTTAACGGATAATATACGTATTTGGGACTATACCACTCAATTCACCAATTTTTTAGCTCCATTTCCTAATATTTATACTTTGGAGCCTAATATTCGTTTCTTTTCAGATAATAATGCCAAGTGGATTTTTGAACAGCATAGTCACAATCCAAGTGAATTATTTGAGCTGCGTTCCTATTTGTTGGCTCGGTTATTATGGAATCCGCAAAGAAATACTGATGTGTTGATACGTGAGTTTTGTGAAGGATATTATGGGGCGGCTGGCAATAAGGTGGCAGAATACATAACTAAGATTCATAAAGAACTGGCACAGAACTCAGATTTCTTCTTGTTTTTGTATGGTGGACCATCGCAGGCGTTTAATTCTTTTTTAAGACCTGAAGCACTGGATATGTATAACCAATGTTTCGATGATGCAGAACAAACTGTGGTTGGAGAACCAGAATTATTGGAACGGGTGAAACGAGCCCGGCTGGGAGTGCGATATGCAACCTTAGAAGCCTGCAGAGCAAAACTCTCAGGTAAATATTCGCTAAAAAACAATGGTTTTGTTAATGCAGAATTGAAGGCCTTTAAGAATAGTTGTGATCTGGGCGAGATTACGATGATGAATGAAACACGATTTATGGTAAGCGACTATCTTGATTTATATCAGCGTAATCTGGATCGTGCTACAGAACCTAATTTTGCATCTGGGAAAAAGGTTCAGTTACTAACTAAACCGCACAAATACGCCAATGAAGATCCGCAAACACTAACCGACGATGCTTTTGGCGGGGGCAGTTTCTACGCTAATTGGCTTGGTTTTGAAGGTAATGATATGAATGCGGTAATTGATTTAGGTGAGGAGCGAAGGATTGAAAATATATCAACAGGTTTCCTTCAGGTGGTGAACCATGTTGTGTTTTTTCCTAAGGATGTCAGTTATTTTGCTTCTCAGGATGGCAATGAATACAAACTTTTGGGTAGGGTTACCAATGAAAGACCATTGAGTAAGAAAAGTAAGATCAATGATACGCAGATGTTTCAGATCAAATTTCCTGAAACTAACGCCAGGTATATAAAAGTAGTGGCAAAAAACATAAAAACCCCACCAGATTGGCATCATGCAGTTGGTATGCCGTCCTGGATATTTGCAGATGAAGTACAGGTTAGATGATTGAACTTAAAAAGTGGCGTATAATTTTTGTATCATTGCAGCCGCTTTTTATGATGATGGAGGAAATTGGAAAATATCTGACTGTTTATTTAGCAGGAGCAACAGGTATCTATAAGGGGATACCTGTTGGGATTGCTTTGGGGTTAAAGCCATACATCATTGCTTTGTGCGTCTCATTAGGTGCTATTTCTTCAGCCATGCTGGTCTATTTCTCAGGTGAACCTTTCAGGAAATGGTTGTTAAAGAAATATGGATCGAAATCTTTTGAGCATAAAAAAGCAAAGTTTGCCAAGTGGATGGACAAATACGGGATACCAGGACTGGGACTAATGGTGACCGGCTTGCTAGGTCCGTTTATTGCTTTGATAATTGGAATAACCCTATTGGATAATTCCAGAAAATTCCTTTTCTACCTGATTATCGGTATTGTACTTTGGGCTTTTGGCCTCACATATTTATCTGAACCAGTTGTCCGTTTGGTTAAAGAATTATTTTTATAAGTCATACTCAATAGGGAAGTGAATTACGAATAAGGACTACATGTTACTACTTCTGCTAATTCGCGCTGTTTTTGCTTTATAAGCAGAGTTATATGGTATTGTAAAATAAAATGAACTTCCTTTTCTTTTTTTACTGGTGACCCATATATTTCCACCCAACATTTCAATAAACTCCTTGGTAATCGATAAACCAAGTCCAGCCCCTTGTTCGGCTAATTTGTTTGAAAGCTCTACCTGCATAAAACGTTCAAAAATGTCAGATAACCTTTCGGCCGGAATACCAATACCGGTATCTTTCACTAGGAATTCAATTGTAGACACTTTAGGATTAAATGAAATTTTAATGGAACCTTGATTGGTGTATTTGATTGCATTTTTTATAAGATTGGTTAATATGGCATACAGTTTTTCCCTGTCGGTTTGAACAATTACATCCTCCAGATTATGATTATTTTCGATTACTAGATCAATACCTTTTCTTCTTGCTTCTGGTTTAAAAAACTGATATATATCTTTTATCAATTCGTTGACATTGACATCCTGAATTATAATTTCGATCAGACCAGCTTCAATTTTTGATATATCAACTATGTCGTTGATAATATTGAGCATGCGCTGTCCGCTCTTTTCAATTACATCAATATAAGCACGATGTTCATCTCCACTCAGGTTTGGTTCTTTAAGCAGTTCTGCAAACCCTAGAATTCCGTTCATTGGTGTTCTGATTTCATGACTCATATTGGCCAGGAAGGCCGTTTTTAGCTTATCACTTTTTTCTGCTTGTTCCTTTGCTTTCAATATTTCAAATTCAGCTAACTTTCTGTATGTAATGTTTTTTCCAAAACAAGAACCACCAATTACCTTTCCTTCTCTAACAATAGGATTGAATCCTACACGAATATACCGTTTCCCTTTAGGTGTATTTATTACATCTTCAACTTCAAACTGCTCGTTATTTAAAACTTTATCATATCTCTGTTTCCAAGATGATTTAATATCACTGGGTAATGTATCGATAAGGCTTTCTCCCGGCGCAAGCCATACCCCAAAAGTATCTAAACATGCTTGCCTAAAAGTTTTGTTTAAGTATAATATCTCGTAGTTTGTATTAAACGCCCAGACACTTTCAGAAGTACCTTCAATAATCGCCTTAACATTTGCACTGCTTTGTTCTGCTATTTGTTTGGCATGAAGAAGTTCGTGTGTACGTTCATTAACTTTGTTTTCCAGTTCTTTATTTAGCGATTTGATCAGCACTTTTTCATCATCAAGCTTTTGATTGAGATAAAAGTTTTTTCTGATGTGCGTTTCTATATAGTATGCGGCAAACATGCCAATGAGGTTGGCACTGACAAAAAAGAAGTTGTTGCTTAGGATAACTTGTTGACTTACATTTGGCGTGAAAATAGCTATGAGATTAAATATTATAACGACTGACCAACCTCCAATTGTTGCTAAGTAAAATCGAAGCTTAAAGAACATATAGCCGGCAAAGAGAACAAGGATAATGCCTGCATAATAGGTGTAGTTCTCAGGCTCATGCATCGTCATTACACTTATACCCGTACCTCCAATTAATAAACTACCAACCATTAATCCTTGCCAAATTTTGCTAAAAATGGAGGTATAGGACAATAAGAAAACTATGAGTGCAAAAGGGATAACATATAAAAAACGAATTTTAATAAAATTATCGGCATGGTTAGGATACATATGATAATCCAATATGCCAAAAGCTGCATATAAAAACATTACCAACAGTATAGCAACTCTTACAGGGATCAATGAGCTTTCAAAATATTTGCGCCTGAAAGCACTCTCTATCTTTGGAGAAAAAGTTAAAGATATGGTATTAAAACCAATTGGTTTTGATGTTAGGTTTGGGTTATTCATGTTTAATCAAGCTAATGATTGACTGTGATAAATTATCAATCTAGTTAATCATAGTTGAATTAAAGATAAATCATACAATTACTATTGTCAATATATATTGTGTTAATTTATAAATTGATAATTAGCCGTGTTAAATGTATATTATTAATATACGAAAGGAATGTTATCTTAAAACAGAGGAGAGTAATCAATGCGTGTACGATTAATGCTTTCGATTGCGATGTTAATTTAACGCAAGGGATTAAACTGGTGCAAAGAGATACGTATGTTACTCTTTAATCTTAAACTCAATTCGTCTATTTAGGTTGTGTGCCGCCTCTTTGTTAGCATTGCCTCTTATTTGGCGGATAAAACGTTGTGACAAGACATCTCCTTCTTCCAGAGACTTATGTTTTTTGGCCTGACGTTTTGTAACAGTAACAGGTTCAGAGTCACCTACACCTTTGGCTGATAAACGTTCAGTTGGAATGCCTTTTTTTAACAGGTAATCCATAACAGCCTGAGCGCGTTTTTGCGTTAAAACAACTGCTTCAGAACCAGAGCCCTCACCCGATGCATGTGCAACAATTTCCAAAACAATGGATTGATTCATACCAAGAATGGCTGCTAAACGGTCTAACTCCTGTTTAGAATCGTGGTTTAATTCAAATTCAGCCTTATCGAACTGTATGTTCTTCAGAATGATCGCATCTTCCATTGGCATCATGCCAACTTCAACCTCAAATTCTTTATTATTTCCAAGTCCAACAGTAGATAATTTGTGTTTATAGTTGAAATAGTCTTTCGATGCCACCATAAATACATATTCTGTTTGTGGAGACAATTTAGCTCCGAAAGTGCCATCATTTCGAATGTTAAGTTTTACATTGGTACCATCTGTTCCAATCAGGCGCATATATGCTTCACTTATGGGTTCATCTGTTTTCTGACTATAAACCTGTCCTTTCAAACTAAACTCAAGTTTTGGCAAGCTGAATTCATAGATATTATCAACGCCCTTAGAACTTCCTCTCGATGAACTGAAAAGTCCGGCTTCTTCCATTCCTTTAAAGGCAATTCCAAAATCATCTGCTTCACTATTGATCGGACGGCCAAGGTTGAAGACTTGCCAATCCTGCCTTTCATCGTCAAATACAGCCCGGTAAATATCTAATCCTCCAAAACCAATATGAGCATTTGAGCTAAAATATAAAGAGCCATCCATTCTGACAGATGGAAACATCTCGTCACCAGCTGTATTAATGACACTTCCCATGTTAACTGGTTGGCCCCATCCTCCTTCACCACCTTTTTGTACTTTCCAGATATCTTTACCACCATAACCACCAGGCATGTCACTAACAAAATATAAGGTTTCGCCATCAGGTGAAATGGCAGGGTGGGCAACTAACAAGCTATCTGCGATTTCAATTTGCGACGGTTCACCCCATTTGCCTCCTGAACGGCTAACCATGTACATTTCAGCGCTTCTGGGTTTTTCATTATCATACCGACAGCGTGTGAAATACATTTCTTTGCCATCACTCGACATGGTGGCACTACCTTCGTCAAATTGAGTGTTAATGGTTTCATCCAGTAATTCAGGATCAGTCCATTCCCCTTTGGCATCTATTTTTGCCACGTAAATGTTTGAACCACCCTGACCCGTAATCCTACTCTTTTTGCGTTTCTTTTTCTCCGTTCGCATCGACGAATAATAAATCTGATCATAATCAGTACTGGCATAGCCGGGTGAGAAATCACTATAACGCGTGTTATTAATCTTTTTTAATTTAATGACTGAGTAACGGGTTTCAAGCGTGTCCTTCATTGCAATTTTACAAGAGGCGATACCGTTTTGGGCGCGTTTATCGAGTGGTGCTTTCTGTAAATATTCTTCGTAGGCCTCAAGAGCATCTTCATATTTTTGTGAGGCCAGGTAACAGTCACCTAAATATAAGCCTGCATCTGCCATTTCATAGTTGTAACGCACCGCACGGGCATACTGCATGGTAGCTTTTCTAGGTTTATTGGTTTTCCGATAACACTCACCCATGTAATAGGAAATCTCACCTTTGGTGTATTTATTTTTTTCCTTACGATAAGCTTTTTTGAATTGAACTGCTGCCCGATCATATTCCCCTATTAGGTAAGCTTTATTGGCATTGCCAATTTTGCTTCCACCAATGCAACCGGTTAAGAGCAATGCTGTTAATAGAATAGAAATGAACGAAATTCTTTGTTTATTAATAATGGGCATCAGGTCCGAAATTTGATTATGAACCAAAAATAAATAATAAATAGACACATAAAAAACGGCTCTCGTTTAGTTTTATTGTTGAAACTATATCAAGAGAACAAAAACAGCTTAATTAGTAGGACTATTCATGTTTGAAATTGCTCTAATTGCAAAGAAATAATACTTTTAAGCTGTTAATGACCTAAACAAATTGTATGAGATATATCGGATTTTTAATAATCATTGTTTTACTGTTGAGTGTAAACGGGTGCAATACACCATCGGATCAAAAGACAATTGAGGTTGTAGAAACAGTAGCTGAAGATATTACTGGTAGTCAGTTTTCGTTTGAACGCGATTGGTCTGATATTAAAAAAGATGGTGTTTTAAAAGTTCTGACGACATATAGTGGTACAAGTTATTTTTTATATAAGGGTGAACCTATGGGGTTCGAGTTCGATCTCTTAACAAAATTTGCTAAAGACAAAAACCTGAAAGTTGATCTTAAGATAGTAAGCAGCCTTGATAGCATGTTTTATTATCTCAACAAGGGAGATGTTGATTTAATAGCACATGGCATAACAGAGACCAGAGAGCGAAAGAAGTTTGTATCATTTACCAAACCACTATATAATAGTCGTCAGGTATTGGTTCAAAAAATGCCCGATAACTGGCATGAGCTTCATTGGAAAAAAATTGAAGAGTCCTTGCATCACGATGCGATAGATTTAATGGGAGATACAGTAGCTGTTCGAGGGCATTCATCTTATCATCAGCGCCTGGTTAATTTGGCAGATGAAATAGGTGGCGAAATATTTATCGACACTTTACCTGGTATACTAACGACAGAGGAAATTGTTGAAATGGTGGCTCAGGGAAAGATCAAACAAACCGTTGCTGATTTGAATATCGCCAGTTTAATGGCATCTTACTATCCGGTTTTGAATATTGATGTACCAGTGAGTACAACTCAAAGAATGGGGTGGGTGGTTCGTCGATCGTCACTCGAATTAAGAAAAGTAATAAATGACTGGCTTGCTCCTTATAAGAAAAAGAGCGAATACTATGTGATTTATAATAAATACTACAAAAACAAGAAAGACTTTAAACGACGCGTTAATAGCGATTTTTACAGTTTAAAGCAGAATCAGATAAGTAAATACGATGATTTAATAAAAAAAGAATCAGCCAAAATTCAATGGGATTGGCGCCTCTTGGCTTCGCAGGTTTACCAGGAGTCGAGATTTAACCCATCTGCAGTATCCTGGGCCGGAGCTGTTGGATTGATGCAAATGATGCCAGCCACAGCTAAAGAAATGGGTATCCAATGGCGCAGTAATCCAAAACAAAGTATGGAAGGGGGAGTACGTTATTTATCACAACTGTTAGATCGATTTGAATCCGTTGAAGATTCACTTCAACAAATAAAATTTGCAATGGCTTCTTATAATTGTGGTTATGGCCATGTGGCAGATGCACGACAATTAGCAAAAAAATATAATCTTGATCCAGACGTATGGGATGATAATGTTGAGAAGATGATTTTGGCTTTGCGCTTTCCTAAGAACTTTAATGATCCGGTTGTGAAGCATGGTTACCTTCGGGGCACAGAGCCTTATAATTATGTCCATCAGATATTTGAACGGTACGAGCATTATCAGAAATTTATTGATTTATAGCACATAAACAGGTGTTAAAGGCTTGTTAAGCAGTCAACCGATGCAAACTTTTATCCCTTAATTTCGTTTCTTTGTTAGCGAATATAGATTTAATGCCAAGAAAGATTACACATATCGTTCTGAGCTTTTTTCTGTTGATTGCTTCAACAGGAATTACTTTTTCTATGCATTACTGTGGAGGTAAGTGGGTGTCTGTAACCATTAATGCCGAAGCTGAATCATGTTGTGGAGGTAGCTGCTCGGGGTGCGAAAATAAGAATGTGCATTACGAAGTTGAAGATGATTTTGTAAGTCCGTTGGTGCTTGAGGTTCAACCACTGACAGAACTTGAGGTGTTATTTCCTGTTTTATTTGTATTCGAATTTTCTAATATAGCCGTGGTGGATGAAATTCATTATGCAGATGATTCTTCGCCGCCTTTGCCTGTTTTGCATAGACTTTCCGTCTTGCAATCCTTCCTTTGTTAGTGATTACACTGTGATATTACTAGGGGATAATCCCCTCATGTTAGAGCAGCGTATGCTGTTGTCATTGTATAATCACTAATCATTTACAAAATGCTAAATCAATTTATCCGATTTTTTCTCGATAATAAGTTGGTAACCTTTCTGGTATTGATCGTCTTTATCAGTTGGGGCATTATCACATCACCTTTTGGTTGGGAGACAGGTATTTTACCCAACGATCCTGTGCCGGTTGATGCCATACCCGACATCGGAGAAAATCAACAAATCGTATATACAGAGTGGGCTGGCCGTTCACCACAGGATATTGAAGATCAGATATCCTATCCGTTAACCACTGCTTTACTGGGTATCCCGGGAGTTAAAACCATTCGCAGCAATTCAATATTCGGGTTATCAAGTATCTACATCATTTTTGATGAAGATGTGGAGTTTTATTGGAGCCGAACGCGAATACTTGAAAAATTAAACTCATTGCCTGCAGGAATATTACCGGCAGATGTCAGTGCTGCCCTGGGGCCAGATGCTACTGCACTAGGCCAGATTTACTGGTACACGCTCGAAGGACGCGATAGTGAAGGAAATCCGGCTGGCGGATGGGACCCTCATGAACTGCGTAGTCTTCAGGATTTTCATATTCGCTATGCTTTAACGGCTGCTGAAGGCGTATCCGAAGTAGCCTCAATCGGTGGTTTTGTCAAAGAATACCAGATTGATGTTGATCCTTATGCCATGAAAGCGCATAATGTGACTATTGCCCAGGTAATGAATGCCGTTAAAAACAGCAACCTGGATATCGGTGCCCGTACAATTGAGTTTAACAGAACTGAATATCTGGTCAGAGCCTTGGGTTATATCAAAAATCTCGAAGATCTGGAGAAGAGTGTTGTTACAGTTCAAAACAATGTGCCCATTCGCATAAAAGATGTGGCAAAGGTTAATTTTGGTCCGGCCACTCGCCGAGGCGGTTTGGATAAAGGCGGTGCTGAGGCAGTTGGAGGCGTTGTTGTGGCTCGTTATGGCGCAAATCCGCTAAAAGCCATCGAAAACTTAAAAGCTAAAATTAAAGAGATAGCGCCCGGCTTGCCATCAAAAACCCTGGCGGACGGAACTGTTTCAAAAGTTACGATTGTACCGTTCTATGACCGTACTGGCTTGATAAAAGAAACCCTGGGAACTTTAGAAGAAGCTATAACATTGGAATTACTTATTAGTATTCTGGTTGTTATTGTATTGGTATTTAATCTTCGGGCTTCTTTCTTAATCTCAAGTTTGTTACCAATAGGCGTGCTTATCACCTTTATAACAATGCGTCAGTTTGGTGTTGATGCCAATATTGTAGCACTTTCGGGAATTGCTATTGCCATAGGGGTAATGGTTGATGTGGGCGTTGTATTTGTTGAGAATATTATCCGGCATGTTGAGATGCCCGAAAATAAAGGAGCACGTGGTAAAGAGTTGCTAAACGTTGTTTATACTGCAACAACCGAGGTTGCAGGTGCTGTTATCACGGCTTTGTCAACAACCATTATTAGTTTCCTGCCAGTATTTGCGATGGAAGCTGCCGAAGGCAAATTATTTAAACCATTGGCTTTCACAAAAACCTTCACCATGGTTTCTGCCCTGTTAATAGGTTTAATTATTATTCCATCATTGGCACAACTGATATTTTCGATTAAGATCGATAAAAGCCGTTACCAGCGATTGGGAAATATCATTCTGATTGTTGCAGGAGTAGTCTTGTCTGTAGTTTCAGGTAATTATATTGCTCTGGCAATATCAGCTTATGGTATCAATGGTTTATTATTGCATAAGTGGCCTGATGATAAAAGGCAGTGGATTAACTTTATCAATATTGCCATTACTATAGTTGTTGTGGTCTTCTTCTTAACCAAAGAATGGATGCCGCTGGGTGCGCAGAATTCTATGCTGGCCAACTTCCTGTTTGTTATTGCTATTGTTACAGTTGTTTTAGGATTTCTGTCGCTGGTGGTTGTTTTTTATGCACGCATATTAAACTGGTGTTTAAACAACAAATGGAAGTTTTTAAGTGTACCAATTTTCATTGTGTTGTTTGGTATTTCAAGCTGGCAGGGCTTTGGTAAACTCTTTGGTTTTATGCCGCAGTTTATTAAAAATACAGACGCATATGTCTATCTCGATGAAAAGCTGCCGGGAATAGGTAAAGAATTTATGCCATCGCTCGATGAAGGTTCCTTTTTATTAATGCCTACAACTATGCCGCATTCGGGCATCGAAGAAAACCTGGAGGTTATACGCATATTGGACAAGCGTGTAAATGCAATTCCAGAGGTTGAGTCTGTGATAGGAAAGTGGGGAAGGGTTAACTCAGCGCTTGATCCGGCTCCGGTTTCGATGTATGAGAATGTGATTAACTACAAACCAGAGTATATCCTTAATGAAAAGGGACACCGCATGCGTTTCAAAGTCGATAAAGATGATGCCTTTATTTTGAAAGATGGTAGTGTTTATAATCCCAAAACAGAAGGTTTCAGGCTGATTGAGAAAGAAAATCTCGTAGAGGACAAAAATGGTGAGTATTTCAGACAATGGCGTGACGAGATACAATCGCCAGACGATATCTGGAATGAAATTATTGATAAAAGTACCATACCTGGATTAACATCGGCACCTAAGTTACAGCCAATTTCAACGCGATTGGTGATGCTGCAAACCGGTATGCGCGCACCAATGGGTATGAAAGTATATGGCCCTGATCTAAATAGTATTGAGAAAGTTGGCTTTGAATTGGAGAAATTGCTCAAGCATGTGGAAGGCATAAATGGTATGTCGGTGTTTGCCGACCGTGTTGTTGGTAAGCCATATATTGAGATGGAGATTAACCGTGATGCCATTGCCCGATATGGGCTTAGTATTAAAAGTTTGCAGGCCGTTATTGGTAGTGCCATTGGCGGAATGCCACTGACCAATACTGTCGAAGGGCGTGAACGCTTTCCTGTGCGTTTAAGATATGCGCGTGAGTTCAGGGATAATCCTGAAGACCTGAAACGGATACTCATACCAACACCGGCAGGAGCGCAGGTACCTTTAGGTGAGTTGGTTGATATTCAATATACCCGCGGGCCGCAAATGATTAAAAGTGAAGATACTTTTTTGGTGGGCTATGTGATATTCGATAAAAAAGAGGGATACGCCGAAGTGGACGTGGTTGAAAATGCCCAGCAGTATTTGAGTGATAAGCTAGCATCCGGGGAGTTTGTGTTGCCTGCAGGTGTAAGCTATAAGTTTACAGGTAACTACGAAAATCAGATCAGGGCAACAAAGCGACTGTTGATTGTGATACCTATATCTTTAATTATCATTTTCCTGATTCTGTATTTCCAGTTTCGATCAGTGACTTCTACAAGTCTTATTTTCTCTGGTATACTGGTAGCTTTTTCGGGTGGTTTTATTATGCTTTGGTTATACGCACAGCCTTGGTTTATGGATGGAACTCTTGCCGGAATGAGTTTACGTACCTTGTTTCAGGTTAGCACCATTAACCTCAGTGTGGCAGTCTGGGTTGGGTTTATTGCCTTGTTTGGTGTGGCAACCGACGATGGAGTTTTGATCAGTACTTACATCAAGCAATTACAGGATAAGAAGCCGCCAAAAACAATAGCCCAGGTAAGAGCATTGGTTCTTGAAGCTGGTTCAAAACGTGTTCGCCCGGCTGTGATGACAACGGCAACAACTATTATTGCTCTGCTTCCTGTTTTAACGTCAACAGGTAAAGGTTCCGACATTATGGTGCCCATGGCCATTCCGTTATTTGGTGGTATGACCATTGAAGTATTAACCATGTTTGTTGTGCCGGTGCTGTATAGTTTGTGGCAGGAACGCATTATTAAAAGAAAACAGAAACAAAATAACAGTTAAGCCATGATAAGAAAA
>NZ_CEXQWX010000115.1:0-19977 GCF_982718395.1 Carboxylicivirga sp. | reverse complement strand
ATTATTCATATGTGTTAGTCTTAATTCGTATTCATGATTTTAGGAAAATTCTTTTTATCATTCATTTCATGCAGTGGGTGCCCCAATGTCTTTGCTGAGGCCAAAAACCACAGCATCTACTAAGAGTCGCTTTCTTTAATAAAAACTTAGTTGCGACAAAGCGAAGGCTTATTCCATTTGCGAGTCAGTGTTTGTATGTATAAGGGTTAATCCAATTGATATGATTACCTTGCTTACCGCAGAGGACGCGGAGAACACAGAGTGACAAGAATAGAATGTTGATATAATATATGGTTGTGTTGATATCGTTGTGTGGAATTATTTGTGATGTAATGGTGTTAAAACCAAGAATCGCATCTTAATAACGCGATAGTTAAAAAGATGCGATTCCGGGATGCCCACAAAAACCCTGGTATATTCAGTTATTAACTTCTTACAAAGATGCCGAGAGCTTCAAGCAGTTGAGGCTGGTCGTATAGAGCGACTTTGGCGATTGCATAAAAGTCATCCATCCATTCTTTCAGGGCCAGTAATGCTGCATTTTTACTTTTGGTCATATCTTGTGATTCGGCCAGCTCTTTATCGAAGTGCGAGCGTTTACTTAACAGCTCGTCGAGTAATGCCAGGCACTCATCTACAATGTCAACAGTCACTTTAATTCGATCCATTTCGGACTGAAGGGCTGCATCATTCTTTATGCTGGTGTAAAACAGGCGGACCTTATCGAAGAAATCATTGTACTTACGTGGGAAGTTACCCTTTACACCCAGCTTAACCAGTAGCTCGGGCCGTTGTTTAAAAAATATAAGGGCTTTATCGCGATGAACTTTAAACAATGCCTGCAACTCATTATAAGTTGTTCTGTATATGATTCCAGCTTCGATCGATTCGGCATCTTCTTTAATGTTGTTATCCCATATGCTTTGAGTGCTGTTGTACAAATTCCTGCCTACGGTCAATGGTTCATCACCCATGCCATATTCGGCCAGTGCGGCTTTTATAGTGGGATTCGCCTCAACATTAGTTATCGCTGTGCGTGATTTTTCTAAAAATTTCGATTCTGATTTAAATAATCTTTTTGCCATGTGTATAAGGTTTAATTAAACAATTTACGGTTTGTTACCATGTATGCGCATCACTTACCATGCATGCGCAACGCTTACATTATTGTGCGCCATGGTCGAAATCGACTGAGCTATTGCGGAAATTGAGTGCGGGGGTGTCACCACTGACTGAGAGCTTGCGAAAATTAACTGCGTGTCACTTACCATGCATTGCGCCTTTGCGGTATTCCTATGCGCACCAGTTACATTGGGCTGCACTACACTTACTTTGGATTGAGAACAGAATAAATTGAAATGAGTGCAATGGTTGATATTAGTATCTCGAATGGTTGCCATGTTATCTGTGGTTAAATTCGACACACAAGATAAAACAGGTAATAACAGTTGATTAAAAATGGTCAAAAAAGCTAGTTGTGCGGTAAGATTTATCCGATAAGTGGTCGATTTTCCCCGATAAGTGGTAAACTGTTCCTACATTATTTGGTCAAGTAAAGCAGAGATATTACGGCGCGAAACAGGAAATTCGAGCCCATTGGTGAGTAATATTTTTTGTGAGGCTTTTAAATAGGATGCCATATGCCGCAGGTTAATAATAATATTGCGATTAACCTTTACAAAGTGGTCGGGTAACTTATCTTCAACCTCACTCAAGGCCTGACAGTGTAACAGTTTACTGTCGTTTGTAAGGTGGATGGTAATGGCGCCATCCTGGTACTGCAGGTAGTATATGTGTTTGTATTTGATACATTGTATTTGTTTCTGGCATTCTAAAACCAGTCTTTTTCTCTTCATAAGTACGTGTGGGTTATCGTTTCGGAAGCGAAGATATAAAATTATCTTATAGTAAGTATATGTATTTGTTAAAAATGTTGAGTGGTGGATTGGTGTATGTTGGATAGTTAGGTTGTTGAATTGGGGAGTTGGAATTTGAAGCAGTACTTTGCTTTGTTTCTTTTTTACCGCAGAGGACGCTATGGACGCGGAGAAGGAAGAAGTGGGATTTCTTAAAAAGCTATCTCGGTTCTCTCCTGCCAAACGATAAGCTTGCTGCCTCATATTCTAATGTATTATATTTGAAACTTACAGTTGCTGACATGGATGTACACGATAAACAGACGCGATCGTTTAATATGAGTCGGATTAAGGGTGAATTGCGACGTTAACCTAAATAAATTATTGAAGTAATTATTTTTAATTATAGCATGTAATGATATTTTTGGTATTTGTTTATCAAAAAACAATCAATGAATCGAGCATATTATTCCAGTGAAATTGAGACTTTCTCACTTGCCTCCCAAAACGAAGTATTAGGCATTCTTGCCGATAAGAACGAATTCTCTACCGAACAGACTCAAAAGGATGCTTGGAAATTTCAGATCGAATATTTACAAGAAGTCTTGAAAGGTTACTCTGGTTCAGTATATTTCGAATATTCCATACCCCGCATGGGAAAAAGAATTGACGCCCTATTAGTAATAAAGTCCATCATATTTGTGATTGAATTTAAGGTTGGTGAAAAGGAATACGCTTCACATGCTGTCGATCAAGTTTGGGATTATGCATTAGATTTGAAAAACTTTCATGAAACAAGCCATGACAAGACCATAATTCCCATTTTACTAGCTACACAAGCAAAAGATACTATTATGAACCTTGCTTCTTCCAAGCAAGACGACAACCTTTTTGATCCAGTAAAATCAAATAGCGCAGGCTTAAAAGAAATCATTGAAAAAGCACTAATGTTTCTTGATGGGCAGGAAACTATTGACAAAAACGAATGGGAAAAAGGAAGGTATCAACCAACACCCACAATAATAGAAGCTGCAACTGCACTTTATAACAACCATACAGTTAAAGATATTTCAAGAAATGACGCTAGCGCAATTAACCTTAGTAAAACTACAGATGAAATAACTAAGGTCATAAAGCAGTCTAAAGATCAATCAGAAAAAGCTATTTGTTTTGTAACAGGTGTGCCAGGGGCTGGAAAAACCTTGGTCGGACTAAATATTGCAACCACTCACTTTGATAAAGAAAGTGAATTATACAGCGTGTTTCTGTCAGGCAACGGCCCTTTAGTAAAAATTCTACAAGAAGCTCTGGCCCGTGATAAAGTAAAAAGAGCGAAAACTAAAGGAGAAAAACTAACTAAGAAAGTCGCAAGAAGTGAAGTGCAAGCTTTTATACAAAATGTTCATCACTTTAGAGATGAAGGACTAAAAGATAAGGCCCCTCCTATTGAGCACGTGACTTTATTTGATGAAGCACAAAGAGCTTGGACCATTGAACAAACAAGTAGTTTTATGAAACAAAAGAAAGGGGTTCCTGATTTTAATATGTCGGAACCTGAGTTTCTTATTTCATGTTTAAACCGTCATCCTGATTGGGCAGTGATTGTATGTCTTGTTGGAGGTGGTCAAGAAATTAATACTGGAGAAGCTGGAATATCTGAATGGATTTCAGCCCTTGAAAGATCTTTTCCTGACTGGAAAATTTACATGTCAACTAGATTGACTGATAGCGAATATAATACCGAGCAGATTCTTCAGAAGGTTACATCTAGAAAAAATGTTTCTCATTTAGATGCACTTCATTTATCTGTTTCGATGCGCTCATTTAGAGCAGAAAACGTTTCACTTCTAGTAAAAAAGATATTAGATCTAGAAAAGGAATCAGCAGCAAATACCTTATCTGAACTCAGAGAAAAATATCCAATTGTTCTTACCCGTAATTTCTCCAGAGCTAAAAACTGGTTAAGAAAACAAGCTCGAGGTACCGAAAGATATGGAATTGTTGTTTCTTCACAAGCTCAGCGACTAAAACCATATGCTATTGATGTTAAATCACCAATTGATCCTGTTAACTGGTTTTTGAATGAAAAGGATGATATCCGTTCGTCTTATTATCTGGAAGATGTTGCTACAGAGTTTCATGTACAAGGTTTAGAGCTGGATTGGGCATGTGTTGCATGGGATGGCGATTTTCGATACTCAAATGAGGGTTGGGTGTATAAATCATTCAAAGGAAATAAATGGCAAAACATTAAGAAGGAAGAACGTCAACTATATTTACAAAATGCCTATCGAGTTCTGTTGACAAGAGCACATCAAGGTATGGTTATAGTTGTACCTCAAGGTGATCAGAATGATCCAACAAGACTTCCTGAGTTTTATGATGATACTTTCGATTACCTACAATCGATTGGTATTGAAGTGCTCTAGTAATACAGCATTATATTTTGTAATATGTGACTCATCGTCCGTTGACACGCATTAATCAAGTTGGTAGTTTCACCAACAAAAATGAAAAATATTCAACTGGATTACTTGTATCGCGATGAGGGCAATTATAAAGACTATGGTAGTGTTATCTATTCAAACCCAAATAAATTAAGCATTGAGCACGTTGTGAAAATAATTGATCAACATTTAATTGAAGGTACTTGGTTTGATCCGGACAAATGGCACATCTCCCGTTTTAGCTTTCATCGGGTGAATGCATTTGGCATAGATGATTATTTGTGGTACGAATTTGTAGAGCTTAGTTATACAAATGCATCGGCAAACGGAGGTTGTATTGAGCATTTGTTGGAGAAAATAGTGAATAGCTGAGTTTGGTAAATCAATAATCATTTTGATTAAATAACCTTCTATCTAACTAAAAAGCAATCTCCCTAATTCTTAAATAGTTATAAATAACCACAAACCGTCCCCCTTCGCCAAGGGGGAAATCCATAAGTTTATTGAATATTGCAATATTGCGCATGAGGCACTAAGGTCGATCTATTTTAAATACGTATTGCCTTGTATATCCTGACCTTGATTGGTTTTGCTTCTCTTGAAATAATTATCTTTAACTGCTTTATCTAACACCTATAATATGAAACCCAAAAACACGGCACTTTTGGTCCTGTTAGTACTTACCAAATTTATCCTTCAGTATGTATTGATAGATGCAGCTTACGACTTGCATCGCGATGAATATCTGCACCTCGATCAAGCCAATCATCCGGCCTGGGGATTTCATTCGGTACCACCTTTTACCTCCTGGGTATCGTGGCTGATACAGCTATTGGGCAATGGGGTGTTTTGGGTTAAGTTTTTTCCGGCTTTATTTGGTGCATTAACGCTTGTTGTGGTGTGGCGCAGCATCGATTATCTCGGAGGTGGCACCCGAGCCAAATTATTGGGTGGCTTCGGTGTATTGTTTTCAGTTCTTTTAAGATTAAATACCCTGTACCAGCCTAACTCTTTTGATGTACTTAGCTGGACGCTGGCGTTTTATTGTCTTATTCGTTATTTAAAAGAAGAGCAGGCACACTACTTATATGCATTGGCGGTAACATTGGCTTTGGGCTTTCTAAACAAGTACAATATGGCCTTTTTAATGCTGGGTTTACTGCCAGCTCTATTGTTAAGCCCTCAACGTCGCATATTCTTTCGTCGAGAACTATACCTGGCGGGCGCATTGGCCTTATTACTGGTACTTCCTAATCTTCTGTGGCAATATCAAAACGGATTCCCGGTATTGCATCATATGAATGAACTGGCCACCACTCAACTGGTTAATGTTAGTCGTTTATCTTTTATGAGTACACAGCCTTTGTTTTTTATGGGTTCGCTGTTTGTTATTCTGGCCGGTTTGTGGAGCTTATGGTTTTATAACCCCTTCAAGGCTTTTCGTTCACTTTTCTGGACACTGATCATTGTGTTGGCCTTATACACCTGGCTTCGGGCCAAAGATTATTATGCCATTGGATTATATCCGATCTTCATTGCTCTGGGTTCGGTTTATATAGCGAGTTGGCTTCGCCAAAAGTGGGGTCATATAGTATATGTGCTGTTATTACTTTCGCCTCTTGTTTATTTTATATACACCTACGATGTACTGTATCCAAATAAAACACCTGAATACATTGTGTCGCATCAGGACAGATACAGGGATATGGGGCTCCTGCGCTGGGAAGATGGAAAGGATTATGCGTTACCACAGGATTTTGCTGATATGCTGGGCTGGCAGGAGTTGTCGGAAAAGCTGGATGCTGTGTATGCCGGATTGGATAGTCAGGAATCAACCCTTATACTTTGCGATAATTACGGACAGGCGGGAGCCGTGAATTTTTATGGTAAGATGGGCATTAAAGCTGTATCCTTTAATGCGGATTACGTGAATTGGTTTGAGCTTGACCAGCCTTATACACAGCTAATAAGAGTGATAACCGGATCAGAGTTGGAAAATGAATTTCAGAAAACGGCTCAATATTTTGAAACGGCTTATGTGGTCGATTCCATTACTCATCCCTATGCGCGGGAGCATGGCACATCTATTTGCGTTTTTCAAAATACCGATCTTAATATTAACGAAGTGATCAGGC
The DNA here is from genome assembly GCF_982718395.1 of Carboxylicivirga sp. Taxonomy (NCBI): domain Bacteria; kingdom Pseudomonadati; phylum Bacteroidota; class Bacteroidia; order Marinilabiliales; family Marinilabiliaceae; genus Carboxylicivirga; species Carboxylicivirga sp. The sequence goes on along the minus strand of NZ_CEXQWX010000115.1, from coordinate 13,539 downwards.
AAGAAGTGGAAGAAAGGCAGTTAAGGAGGAGAAGGTAGTTTAGTTATTTGCGTATTGAAAGAGTAAAAATGATTCAGCTTTTATAATACCTCACCACGGTCCTCTCCTTGAAGGAGAGGAAGGGCTAATACAAGACGGATAGCGGGTTTCAACTCCTTCTCCTTGAGGAGAAGGTTAGGATGAGGTGTAAAAGTAAGATGTTAGAATTTGTTATATAGCTCATTAAACAAATGTATATAAGGTAGCTTGAAAGATGTGGTTACATTAGTTCTTATCGCAAAAAACACGAAGGGGAATTAATGTTCTTAAAGTTTTGTCACCATTACCCCAAACCGCTAAAGGGACTTATCCTGTGTGCTATTCCTTTTAGGGAAGTGAAGGGTGAGCGTAGGGAGAAAACAAATTTCAAACCACCTCACCTCAGTCCTCTCCTTCAAGAAGAGGAAGTGTGAAAACAAGATGGATAGCAGCCTCTTCTCCTTAAGGAGAAGGTTGGGATGAGGTGATTACACATTGCTAATTTCCGCCCTTTTACAAGCTTTTAATATCGCCTCGCATACGTTGACAACATTCAATAAAACATCGTCGTTTGAAAATCGGATGACTTTTATACCAAACCTCTCCAATTCTGCTGTTCTGCCTATATCATATTCTTTTTGATATTTATGAATCTCCCCGTCAATTTCGATTACCAGTTTTATCTCGTGACAATAAAAATCGGCGATAAAAATATCTATTGGATGCTGTCGGCGAAATTTGAAACCTCCTAATTTTCTATTACGAAGGTTTTTCCATAACAGTTGCTCTGCATCTGTAGTCGTTTTTCTGAGATGATTTGCCCTTTCCCTGATAACAGAAGAAGCTCCATAAAACAAGTTGTCAAAATTATCCTGACTCATATAACTCTGTTTCAATGAAAGATAAAAGCTTGTTGTTGAATTTTCAACTAGTACTCTTTATCACCTCATTCTAATAATACCTCACCTCAGTCCTCTCCTTGAAGGAGAGGAAGTGTGAAAACAAGACGGATAGCAGAGTTTCAACTCCTTCTCCTTCATGAAGAAGGCCGGGAAGAGGTGTTTCAATACAGGAAAAAAGAAAAGGATCGTATCTTTATTAACGGCTTGCTTATAAAGATACGATCCTTGTACTTTCCTTGTGCGTTCCTTAGTTGGTTTGCTTATTCGCTAACCAGGTATTGTATCAGGTTTACCATTAACTTACCGGCAATGGGATCAACTGTTCCCTGGTTGAGTTCCATTTCAGAAGCGATAAGTGTTCCTTTCTTTTCATTTACCTGCAATAATGGAATACCGCTCATCTCGCGATAAGTTTCGATGCGATTACCTCCCAATCCGGTATGTGGTCGCAGGTAGGTGCATAAATCCAGTGTGTTATCCTTCTTCTTAAGGCGGAATGATCGCTTACAGGCTCTTGGCAGTTCGCCCGCTTCGGGTTGCCACCAGGCCAGATCCATTGGTTCGAGTCCGTTGAAAGCAGGATGCTCAGGTATATGCATATTCACCACACGCCCGGTACGCTCGTATACCGATTCAATGCGGTCGTACATCAACCACTGCATATGTTTGCCCGGATGCACCAGCAGGACATTAGTCCCGTTTTGCATTACTTTTCTGACATCTTCCCAGTTATAAGGTACTTCGTTATCGGCATCAAGGTTGGCAACAATCAATGCATCGAAACGGCGCAGCCTGATCTCTGTTAAATCTGTCAGTTTGTGATAGGTGATGCCCATAAAATCGAGTAATTCATATGTCTTACCAGTAATGTCGAACACGCCAATGGCTTTATCATTAAGGGCATCGGCACCCAACCAGTCTTGTTGAGCAAGGGTTATATCATAGTCGTTTTTCGATAATACCTTACCGTCTTTTTCGAGTGTCAACACCAATTGGCAGCCCATTCTCGATTGTGGTAAGCTAAGTGGCATTTGTAACTCAGCATCGATCCATTGACGCTGATACAGTGCTACTTTATCAACCGACATCTTCCCAGACGAAAGTTCTTGCTGTCCGGCAACAACCTTCCAGTTTAGCTGAGCAGCAGGCAGGTCTTTGCCATCGTAGCTGTTATTGATAATGCACATACGCAAAGGCACTTTGCTTCCTGCATAAAAGCTTCTGCCAAAAAGCTCGGCGCTGACCAATACGGGTTGATAGGCTTTTTTCACAGCCATATTAACCGGATAGGGTTCAATGGCTTCGGCGTCGTATACATTTCTGAACCACGTTACATTGGCAAATAACTGAAGTCCGGCAGTTTCGGGACTTGTCCGGCGGATGGTTTCGATCAGCTCCTTCGTCATAAAGTCTCGTCGCATAAAAGTGAATTGCGGATCGTGATCTTCGTAAGCCCAATCACCTACCCACGATTGAGGTACGTAATTGTTAAACATGTATTTACGATTGAAATGTCCATCGTCGTTATTGGTGTATCCGGTTGAAGCTTCCTGACTAAAAAAGGCTCTGTTGGGGTTGGCTCCCGGCGACCAATAGATACGTTTGGCCCACTCACCGTTGTACATCTGGAAGAAATCGCGATTGTACCAGTTGGTATAGATGTGCCGGTCATCAATATCTCCGTCATCAATATTATGTGGAGCCAAATTATTTTGGTAATCACCTTCTACTCTGCTGTAACCTGAGTCGGCTGATATCAAAGTGTTGGGCGATAAACGACGTACTTCCTTTATAAGGTCTGATAATATTTGCCACTTGGCCAGTCGCACTTCGGGCGGATCGTTGTGGTAAAACATGGTGAAGTACATCTCGTTGTTAATGGTCCAGATCAATAAGGACGGATGATTCCGGTATTTCTTTACTAATGCAAGAGTTTCGTCGCGCCAAATTTGAATCAGCTCGGGCGATGGCATTTTACCAATCATAAACCACGGAAATGGTCCTTCGTAGCTCACTCCTACTCCCTGTTTGTCGGAAGCTTCCATCCAGGCAGTGGTGAAGGGGCAACCATGTGAGCGTGTTACCAATTGGTTATTGGCATTCATAAATCCATAGAACTTGTTGGCCAGGGCTTTGTCATTTGGTCTTATCCCGCACGGCGGATGATTAGCACCCCCCAGCCAATAGGGATTGCCATTGAGGTAGAACTGACCTTCTTTTTGTTCGAATGTACGGAAGCCGATATCCATAGTATGCTGATCGACTGCTTTACCGTTTTTCAGCAAAGTGGTTTCGCATACATAAAGGTTGGGCTGGTGAGGTGCCCATAACTGTGGCTGCAGATCCTTTTGACCAATAACGATAATTGATTCGCCATTGGCTTTGGCTTCCACCTGTTCTTCACGCTCAAAGAGTAATTGACCATTGGCCTTATTCCTGACTTTGATACGGGCATTTATGTCTTCTGTCGTTTCAGATGTATTGCTTACTGTTACTTCAAATTCACCTCCATCGGTTCGTGTATTGGCAAATACATCGCTGATGGAAACCGGATTGATAATTTCGAGCGAGACGGGCTGCCAGATGCCGCCTTCAGTATTTTTAAACATGCCGTGTGGCAGCGAGTTAAGCATATCGTTGTTGATATGTACCGAAACTGCTGTTGTGACGTAATCATCCGCATCCTCTGCCTTTTCGTGCTGTCGCACCTTCACATTAACAGCTACCACGTTTTTACCGGGCTGCACCAGGTGGGTGATATCGAGATCAAACTCTCCAAACATACCGATATGACCGCCAGCATGCTGACCATTGACATACACATCGGCTATTTTTGATACTGCATCGAAATGCAACACATAGCGTTTATCACCCAGTTGGGATGGTAATTGCAGATGGTGACGATACCAGGCTGCCGTGGTATTTTCGGCATCGAAAGTGTAAGCTCCTGTACGGGCATATTCTTTTTGGCGATAATTGTCGGATATACCGCTTCCTCGATGTGGTAAACCTGAATCCTGCAAGTGCAGCCAGTTACCTGCTGTGTTCCAGAATTGGGGAACTTCCATTACATGCCACGACTGATCGTTCAACTCACGAGCATAAGGTTTGAAACCGTCTACTTCCTGCTCGGGCATAAATAACCAGTTTCCAGCTAATGATACACTGGTACGTCCCTTTTTCAGATTCTTTACTTTGAGCGCACGATAGGCCTTGCGCTCTTTTTTCCGTTTCGCTTCTTTTTGCTCAGCCGTGAGCACATTGATCTGTTTCTGACGGGCATTGGCATATTGAGCTACCTCATCGTCATCGAGGTATTTTATACCGGGATTACGGTAGAGTGTATTCAACCAGCCTCCGCCAAGAATTACCTTACCATCGGGCAATGGTGTTTTATCCTCAACAACAATGCGCGGCTGCTCTTCGTCATTGAGGTAAACCTGGATATGACTGTTAAAGTAAACCACCTTAAAGTTGTACCATTGACCTGTCTCTGGTTTAAAATCCAATGGCTGTAATGCCAGCATCTTACTTTTTGCATCATCCTGGTAACGACACAGGTACACATCGTTGTTATTACCACCTCGTAAACCGAGTGCATAACGATTGTCACGATCCTGAAAACCAAAGCCGCTCCAGATCTGGACTTGCTCGTCTGTTGCCTGCGCCTCAAATGTAAAAGCAAAGGCTCCTGCCTCCTGCTCTTTAAGTGACAGAAAGGCATCCTTCAGCGCTACCTGCTGGTTACCCCAGGTGACTTCTCCCCGATCTGTTACGTGCCATAAGTCCTGATTAATTAGCGATGTCTGGCCCTGGACGGGCAATAGTGCCACAAGCCATAAGAGAATACAGTATTGTAATTTTTTCATATATCTAAAATTTGTTTCTATTGCCAGGTGGAATACCAAATTAATTTGGTTGAATGCAGGGCTTTAACAACATCAGGTTTTATACAAAGCTATGAATGTCATTATTAAAAAGACACAACAAATGTTCTAATGGTGATCAGAAAAAAACAGAATGGTGAGAATTTAGGAATGAGTGATTGGTGCATGGTGCAGAATGTGGGGTAAATGTTGCAGGGGAGTGAGTTTAGGGTTTTGGGTTCGGAGTTTAGTGTTCAGGGTTTAGTGTTGAGTTGAGAAGTTGTGTGTATTGCTTAGCTAAGTGCGGAGGATGCGAAGAGAGAATACGGATCGAATCTTTATTGGCGACTTGGTTATTAAGATTCGATCCGTAGGAGCTTAAATGTTTAGAATATGCATATAATTCTTTGTTCTCTCTTTATTCGGCGGTTAATTATATTTTAATGCAGAGGGCACAAAGGGGAATATGGTAGATTTTTTAAATACCTCACCTCAGTCCTCTCCTCGCAGGAGAGGAAGGGCGAAAACAAGACGGTGAAGTACGACAAATTGATATGATGTTACTATTAAAACTACTCCTTCTCCTTTTAAGAGAAGGCTAGGATGAGGTGAAGATAATCACAACTAACAGGGTGCGTAATAGCAGGGCTTAAAATGGTAAGGATCGAATCTTATTGGCAGCATGGCTATAAAGATTTGATCCGTATGAGTTTCAATTTTTATCGTGTAATAACTGATACACCTTGTTTTCGGAGCAGGTCGATGAACTCTTCTTCTTCGGACATATCAATGATTTCAATATGAATATGCTTAAAGAACTTTTTTCTCAGATGCATGTGGAATGCGTCGGCATATTTCTTAAAATCTTTTCCGGCCTTTAATCCAACACAAAAACAATTGTCTTCTACTAACGACCAGGCAGCATAGCATTCTTTTAGATTATAGTCGTAGGTATAATCGCGCATTAGTTTTGACATTGTTTTCATGTCACTTCGGTCGGGTTTCCTGAATAACATGGTTGTCTGAAGCAGATGAACACAGTTATTTTTTAAATCCTCCTCTGTAATATTCTTCATTATTTCCTCGGTGACATCTAATCCACCTTTCAGGTTAAATTGTATACAACGGATGGTTTGATAAGGTCCATAAGGTATTCCCCACCAACCAAAAATAGCCGAAACACAATTGTATTTTATAATATGAGGTCTCACTTCTTTCTTATCTTTAATGAAGAAAGCCGGTGAAAAAGGGTAATATGTAGCAAATATTGGTGAGAAACAATATTGAAATGCTACAAAGCGATAGCCGTTGCTGATTTCTGTTTTTAGTTGTTCCAGTGTTAATGGATGCGGGAGTTTTAGTTTGTATTTCATAAAAAATAAGGGTTTGTTTTTATGCTAAAATAATGGTTCTCCCTGATTATATATTGCGTTAAGGATCGAATCTTTTTTTGTCGGCTTAACTATAAAATTCGATCCGTAATAGCACTGATTTGCAAACTATACCGGAGAATATCAATGTTTAGGGATCGTATCTTTATTTACAGCCTGGTTATAAAGATTCGATCCCTTTACTTCCCCGATAATACCTGAAATAAAGCGAAATGGCGTTTTAACACTGGATAGCCTGACTACCCAGGCTGGAATGGTACCTCCCGGATCGACCCAACCGGTGACTACTATCTGACTTTCGTTCTGGTTACTACCTTTTTGAATAATCCATTTTTCATAGAAATCTTCAATGCGAATGATACCCTGGTTCTTTGGAAGGTATTCCGGCAAATTAGTTGATTCGAGATAAAACCCATTCTTATCTTTCGTTACTGACATTTCTATTACCATATCACGGTTTTTAATCGGCCAGGGCATATTAAAACGCATGTAATTTCTGTAACGCCTGTCTTCCTGATGTTCAAGAAATTTAAGTGAATCCACCAACTCCATGTGTTTTAAATTGTCTGCAAAATCAACTACTTGCCTGTAAACGGTTTCTGGCTTAGCCGAAACTGTTGTGACAACCTTGTACATATATATTTGTGTGTCTTCCTTTTGTTTGGTAAAAACCTGTATGCCGTTCTTGTCTTTTTTCAGTTGCCATTTGGTTTCTCCTGCCCAAGCAATTGAAGTGGATAGCATAATTAGTAAAAGTGAGAAGACATAGTGTTGGTATTTCATCGTTTACCTGTTTATTGGGGAACATTAGATCGCGTAGATGGGTTCAATTTGGAAATATGGATCGAATCTTTATTGGCGGCTTGGTTATAAAGATTCGATCCGTAATTAATCTGTAATTGATTCGTAGACTTGCCTTATAATATTATTCATTTTAATTTCAATGTTTTAACCAAAACCTCAGTTAATGCCTTCAAAAAAAGTAATTACTCCAATCCTTGCAGGGAAATTTTACCATTTGTACAATCGGGGAATCAATCGACAAGAGGTATTTTTCACAGCTGCTAATTATCACTTCTTTTTACAATTAATTCATCAACACCTGACTGATTATTGTAACGTATTAGCATACGCATTGCTACCAAACCATTTCCACCTTATTGTTGAGATTAAAGGTAGTTTAATGCAAAAGGATAAAGTTATGGATGATAAAGAACCAAGTAACCTATTTATCAATCAGTTCAGACGCTTACTAATTAGTTATACCATGGCTATTAATAAACAGGAAAAGCGTTCTGGTTCTTTATTTGATTCACGCTATAAAAGACTTTTAATAGAATCAGAAGAGTATTTAAAATATCTTGTTTTCTACTGCCATTTTAATCCAGAGAAACATGGGTTAACAAGAGATTTTACGAATTATTCTTTCTCATCTTATAATGCGTATGTTTCGGGTAAACCGACGCAGATTCATAGAGATTTTATGATTGAAATATTTGGAGGCTTAGATAATTTGATTGCTTTTCATCAGATAATGCATGAAGAGAGAAGTTTGCTCATTTTGGAAGATTAGAGATATCTGGAGAAGTCCGGATCGAATCTTATTTGCAGCCCGATTATAAAGATTCGATCCCTAAAATTTTTCAGATCACCTTTACTGCTCTTTCAAGATTCTTCTTTTGTTCCCGCATTAGGCGATGTGCTTCATCAAGCCTGACCTCTACAAATCGGATTTTATCGCCTGCCTTCAGTTGTCCCAAAAGTGGCAGATCGGTAGAAATAACATTAGCGATTTTGGTATATCCACCTACTGTTTGTCGGTCAGCTAGCATAATAATGGGCTCGCCATGGGCAGGTACCTGTATTGTGCCATTGGCAATTCCAGCCGATAAAATATCCGCTCCTTCGTGGTGTTCAATTCGAGGGCCATTAAGCCGATACCCCATACGATCGCTTTGATTGCTGACAGTATATTCTTCACTCAGAAACTTTTCGATACCATTAAATGTAAATGATCTGCTTTCAATGGCGGCAATTACGCGTATCTTATTTGTTTCTTTCGGAAGAATAGGGCTATCTGGATTTATTTGCCTTTGCCGGAAGTCCCTTTTGCTTCTTGTCTCAATCTCATCGCCTTGTTGTAAAGCCCGTCCGCAATATCCGCCCAGCTTTCCTCGCAAGTAGGTTGATTTACTGCCCATCACAAACGGTACATCAATGCCACCTGCCAAGGCCATGTAGAAACGACATCCTTGTTTAACGGTGCCAAACTTAAGCACATCACCTTGTTTGACCTGATGATTTCGACTTGCTTCAACTTGCTTATCGTTTATGTATATGTCGGTCAAAGCTCCAGCTATTCCTATTTCTGTATCGTTCAGAAACTCTATTTCCGGTCCCATCAAGGTTGCTTCGATGCAAGCTTCATCAGGTGCATTGCCCACTAAGCTATTTGCCAGTTGTAGCGAATATATATCCATAGCTCCGGAGACAGGCATGCCAAACTTTTGGTATCCAACACGACCCATATCCTGAATGGTTGATAACAAACCGGGATTATGAATTCTGATTTTACCCATCGCTGTATTCGTTTAATCGTGTATACTCATTGTTATCAATCGGATAAAACTCCAGCAAATTACCTGCTTCCAGTAAAAAAGGATTCTCTTTTTTCGGATCGAATAACTTCAATGGGGTTCGCCCGATAATTTGCCAGCCTCCGGGACTTTCTATAGGATAAATACCGGTTTGTTCGCCGGCAATGCCCACTGATCCCGCTAATATTTTGGTTTCAGGCACTTCTTTTCGCGGTGTACCGATGGCCTTGTCCATTCCTCCCAGGTAACAGAATCCAGGTGTAAAGCCCAGCATATATACCAGATAACTTGCTTTACTGTGCAGTTCAATAACCTGTTCCTCGCTTATTCCGGCATATTGACTGACATGCTGCAAATCTTTGCCGAAAGGTTCACCATATAAAACGGGTATGCGCACAGTTTTCTGATCTGTTATCTGGAGTGCTCTTATCTCTGTTGCCAGTTTTTTTAATTGAGTTACCAAGGACTTATAATCGGTTTTTAAAGGCTGGTAATGAATAATGAGATCGGTGTATGAAGGCACCATTTCTGTTACTCCTGCAATTGCAGCTTCTTCAACCAACTGCATAAATGCTCTGATTTTCAGAAGTGTTTCTTCTGAGATGGTGTCACCAAACTTTACCTGAAAAGCAGAATCTCCTAAAGGAAAGAGCTGTATCATAGCATCGGGCTTGTTGGTGAAACAATCTGAATATCATTTTCAACTAATACATCATGGATGGCTTTCGCTAATTCCACTGCTTCGGGATTATCGCCATGAATACAGATGGTATCTGCCTGAATGGGTATTTGATTTCCTTCAATGCTTTCAACGGTTTGATTTAGTACCATTCCAAGAACCCTTTCTTTACACAGTTCAACATCATGAATAACTGCCCCGGACTGTTTGCGCGATACCAGCTGTCCATTATTGCTATAGGCTCTGTCGGCAAAAACTTCAGAAACAGCCGTCAACCCTACTTCATGTGCAGCTTGCAGCATGGGTGAATTAGCCAATCCGTAATAAAACAGTTTGGGATTGATTGTATATATTCCCCACGCAATAGCCAAGGCGACTTTATAATCTGCAGCCGCCATATTGTATAGTGCACCGTGCGGTTTTACATGTGTCAGCCGACATCCGGCTGTTGAAGCCCGATCCTGCAAAATATTTATCTGCTTACTCACCAGTTGCTCTATTTCAGCTCCAGTAAGATTTTGAGCAACCCGCCCGAAATTTTCAGGATCGTTAAATCCGGGATGTGCCCCCGCTCCCACATTGTTTTGAATGGTCATCTGCAAGGTCTGATCCATTGTTGCTTTATCACCCGCATGGTAACCGCAAGCAATGTTGGCTGAACTGATATACGGCATAACGGCAGCATCATTGCCCACTCCTTCTCCCAAGTCACAATTTATATCTACCCAAATCATATTAATCCCATTACATGCGTTAAACTTTTAATACCTAATCCCAATGCTATCAATACCACCACAATAGCCAGAATATTCTGAAAACTATTATTCGTATGCGTTTGCAATGTCTTTTTGTTATTCATCACAATAACCAAAAAGATGGCAATGAACGGCAGCAACAGTCCATTGGCAAATTGTGCAAACACAATTGCTTTAATGGGGCTATAACCAATGGCTGAGAAAGTTATTCCAATTAACAGAATGACTCTCCATATCCATTTGAATCGTTGTGATTTTAAATCTGGTGTATACCCCAATATTCCTGAAGTAGCATAAGCGGCTGCAAGTGGTGCTGTAATAGCTGATGAAATACCGGCTGCAAATAAGCCAATGGCCATAAATACACCTGCCCAATTACCCAATAAGGGTTTTAACTGGTCTGCCAAATCTCCAGCTCCTTTTATTTCGATGCCGCTTTCATAAAAAGAAGCCGCTGCGGTAATTACTATTGACATGGATATGAATCCACCAAGAATAACAGAGAAAAACAGATCGGTACGGGCTACTTTCAGATCAGAAGGATTTTTCCATTTTTCTTGCACACTGGATGCATGCAAAAAAAGGTTATATGGAACAACGGTTGTTCCGATTAAACCCATCAGCAAATAGAATGAACCATCAGGAAGGGTTGGTACAAAGGCACCTTTTATAACATCAGTTAGTTCGGGACCTACCATTAATGCAGTTGTTATAAAGGCAAAGCTCATTAATAATACAAGCCCGATTATAATTTTCTCAATGCGTTTATAGGAACCCATTTCAAGCAATACAAAAGCACATAAACCAATAACCGGCCCCCAGATTCCAACAGAGATATCTCCTAACTGAACGGTTGAAACACCTGTTATTTCTATCATCCCCAATGAAGCACCGAGAATATTTCCTGTCTCATAGGCCGCATTACCCACTAAAATGGCCGATAACACCAATCCGGCTGATAAGTATCTTAAAACCGGATTTTTAAATTGTAAGCGAAGGGCTTCTCCCAATCCCATTCGGCCAACTAAACCCAGACGAGCGCTCATTTCCTGTAATACGATGGTTGCTATAATGCTAAATATCAAGCCCCACAACAAAGCATATCCAAAACTTGCACCTGTTATACTGCAAGTCGTAATGGTTCCGGGTCCTATAAATGCGGCTGTTACTAAAATACCCGGACCTATTTGTTTTAATCGTTGTAGAAATTCCATGCCTGTGAGTTTGTTTGGACAGATTCAAATATAATGAATATAACCATTAAGGATTTTTACGATAATATGATATTTGATACGGATACGATCTTTATTTATAAGCTGCTTTTTACAATAGTTCTTAGTCTTTAGACACCTGGACAGTAACTTAATCACTAAAACCATTATTTCAATTTAGAAGGATTACGGATGCGATCTTTATTTGTAAGATGCCGATAAAGATCGTATCCGTCCGTATAGCCCAAAAAGTGGATGAAAGTTGAACTTTCCTACGTTTCTTCGGGCCTTTGTGTCTTTGTATTTTACCTCCGCAATTACAATCTAAAATCGTTCTAATTAATTGTCTTTAGCATCTTGTTAACATTGCTTATTTTCTTATTTTTGCGTGAAAGAACTAAACGGATATAAATGAATACTTTAAAAAAGGTAAAATCGGCATTGGTTTCCGTCTTTCACAAGGACGGTCTGGATGAAATTATTAAAACATTACACGAGCAGGGTGTTACCATTTATTCAACTGGAGGAACACAAGCTTTTATCGAAGGTTTAGATGTGCCATGCGAGCGCGTTGAAGACTTGACAAGCTACCCGTCTATTTTGGGTGGTCGTGTAAAAACATTGCACCCAAAAGTATTTGGTGGAATCTTGGCTCGTCGTGATAATGAAGGCGACCTTGAGCAGTTAGCTCAATATGAGATTCCAGAGATTGACCTTGTAATTGTTGATTTGTATCCGTTTGAAGCTACTGTTGCTTCTGGTGCTCCTTTGCAGGATATTATCGAAAAGATTGATATAGGTGGTATTTCTTTGATTCGTGGTGCTGCTAAAAATTACAAGGATGTGATTATCGTTCCTTCAAAAGATCAGTATGCTGATTTACTGGCTATTTTGAAAGAGCAAAATGGCGAATCTTCATTAGAAGACCGTATGAAGTTTGCCGCTGCTGCTTTTGGTGTGTCATCACACTACGACTCTGCTATCTCTAATTTCTTCAATAAGGATAAGGAAGACATGGAACGCATCAGCCTGAACAATGGTGATGTATTGCGTTATGGTGAGAATCCACATCAGAAAGCAACCATATACAAATACAACAATGTAAAAGAAGGTGCTTCATTGGCCAATGCTAATGTATTACAAGGCAAAGCACTTTCATACAACAATATGCTGGATGCCGATGCTGCCTGGAAAGCGGCAAGTGATGCTTACCATTCGGTAACGCACATAGAAGGCAAGCAAGCCGTATCTGTTGTGAAACACTTAAATCCTTGCGGATTGGCAGTTACCAACGATATTATGAAGTCTCTGGAACTGGCCTGGGCAGGTGATCCTATTTCAGCCTTCGGTGGCATTATCTGTTTTACGGATACCGTGACCGGAGAAATTGCTGATTGGTTTGCCAAGCGTTTTGTAGAAATCATTATTGCACCTGCCTACACACCTGAAGCTCTTGAGGTGTTTGGTAAGAAGAAAAACCTTCGTTTATTAGAAACTCCTATCAAAAATGAAATCACTGGTGAGAAATTGATTCGCTCGGTGAGTGGTGCTATTTTGGTGCAGGATGAAGACGAGGGTGTAGATTCAGACTTCAAAAACGTAACCGATAAGCAATTTGATGCTACTAAAATGGAACTAGCCAAATTTGGTATCACCGCTTGTAAACACCTTAAGAGTAACGCCATTGCGGTAGTAACAGAGCAAAAAGATGGTTCGTTCTGGCTAACTGGTGCAGGTATGGGACAACCTAACCGTTTGGACAGTATGCGTCAATTAACCATGCCCCGTTTTAACATGAAAGAGGGTGTGGACATTGCCAACTCGGTAGTAATTTCTGACGCCTTCTTCCCATTCCGTGACAGCATTGAAGCGGCTAACGAATATGGTGTGAAATACATTGTTGAGCCGGGTGGCAGCATCCGTGACGAAGAAGTTATTGAGGCCTGCAACGAATTTGGCATGGCTATGTTATTTACAGGGAAACGTCATTTTAAACATTAAAATATATAGTTGAATGGGACTATTTTCGTTCTTATCGCAAGAAATAGCCATCGACCTTGGTACAGCCAACACTATTATTATCCACAATGATAAAATTGTTGTTGACGAACCATCCATCG
>NZ_CEXQWX010000114.1:0-20012 GCF_982718395.1 Carboxylicivirga sp. | reverse complement strand
GTAGCACAACTGGTTTTGGTCCAGTTAGTCAGGGTTCGAATCCTTGTGAGACAACGACTTAACCTCCTTAAAGCGGGAGGTTTATTTTTGTCTTGCTTGTCTCATGGTGTAATGGTAGCACAACTGGTTTTGGTCCAGTTAGTCAGGGTTCGAATCCTTGTGAGACAACATCCGAAACGCTTCTCAATAAATTGGGAGGCGTTTTTTATTGGTGTCAATTGTAATTGAAAATTTGTCTATCAGACTCCGCTATTGCAGATTAACAGCAATTACTTCCGAAGCATAATAGAGTTTTGTTTCGTATTGTTCGATCAACTTATGATTTGCAGACTTGACTGCAGGGAGTGAATGAATCAGAAATAAGGCAGTGGATTAAAACATTTAGAAGTTTTTTAAAAAGATCTGGAAGTTTTATTTTTTTGTCTAAACCATTTTAGAAAAGATCAAGACCTTTTGATCAACTTCTCTAAATCTTTTTTTCTAAACTTCTAAGCCTTCTAAAAAGTGCTTAAAGAACAGCCTTTTGTTATAGAAAGGGGCGGGCGTAAGGCTATATGATGTGATTGGTTTATTGGGTGCAAAAAAGGGAGCTAAAAAGCTCCCTTTATATAATTTGTAGAAATATTCTACTAGCTGTTCAAAGTGTAACGTTTGAAGTCAACAGCTTTCAAGCCTTTGCTTGAGTTATCAAGGTATTGCTTGATAGTTAATTTGTTGTCTTTAACAAACGCTTGTTCCATCAAAGTACTTTCTTTGAAGAATTTGTTTAAACGACCCATTGCAATCTTTTCCAACATTGCTTCAGGCTTACCTTCTTCACGAGCTTTTTCTTTACCGATTTCAAGCTCTTTCTCTCTGATGTCAGCCGGAACGCTTTCAGCATCGATAGCAACAGGAGCCATAGCTGCAGCTTGCATAGCTACATCTTTAGCAACTTGCTCTTCAATGCCTTCCTGGTTGAAACCAACTAATGTAGCTAATTTGTTACCAGCATGAATGTATGCAACTACTGAATCAGCAGAAACAGTTTCATAAGCAGCTAAATCAAGTTTCTCACCGATAACACCGCTTTGCTCAGTAACTACGTCTACAACAGGACGACCGTTTAATTCTAACGCTTTTAAAGCATCTAAGTCAGCTGGATTTTCAGTAATAGCTAGATCAAGAATTGACATTGCAAAATCAACATAGCTTTCGTTTTTAGCAACGAAGTCAGTTTCGCAGTTCAATACGATTAATGCACCTCTTTTCTTGTCAGCAGTAGCTTTTGCAATCACAACACCTTCAGTAGCTTCGCGGTCAGCACGCTTGTTAGCGATAGCCTGTCCTTTTTTACGGATAATATCAACCGCTTTATCGAAATCACCTTCAGCTTCTGTTAGTGCCTTTTTACAATCCATCATACCGGCACCGGTACTTTTTCTTAGTTTGCTTACGTCAGCAGCAGTAATAGCCATGATATAATTTTTTAAAGTTGTTAGACAAAAATCGAATTACTCTTTTGCAGCTTCTTCAGATGAAGTTTCTTCTGCTGGCTTTTCAGCTACAGGAGCTTCTTCTTTTTTAGCTTGAGCTTTTGCAGGCTCAGACTTTTTAGCACGAGCTTTCTTTTCTTTCGATCCTTCGTTGTCTTTCTCAGCTTTACGCTCGTTTAATCCTTCCTGAATTGCTTTTGTCATTACATCAGTAATCAACTCGATAGACTTAGTAGCGTCATCGTTAGCTGGTATAACAAAATCAATTGGAGATGGATCTGAGTTAGTATCAACGATACCAAACACAGGAATATTCAAACGGATAGCTTCTTTTACAGCAATGTGTTCTTTCATTACATCGATAACAAACATTGCAGCCGGAAGACGAGTTAAGTCAGCAATTGAACCTAAAGTCTTGTCAAGCTTTGCACGCTGACGAGTAATTTGAAGACGCTCACGCTTTGATAAGTTTTTCCACTGGCTTGGGTCAGCCATCATCTTATCAATTGAAGTCATCTTCTTCACCGCTTTACGAATAGTGGGGAAGTTGGTTAACATACCACCTGGCCAACGCTCAGTTACGTAAGGCATGTTTACACCACCAACTTTATCAGCGATGATTTCTTTAGCTTGCTTCTTGGTTGCTACGAATAACACTTTCCGACCTGATTTTGCAATCTGTTTAAGTGCATCAGCAGCTTCGTCAATCTTCACGGCAGTTTTGTGAAGGTCTAATATGTGGATTCCATTGCGCTCCATAAAGATGTAAGGCGCCATGGCTGGGTTCCACTTTCTTTTCAGGTGACCAAAATGTACACCTGCTTCCAATAATTCCTCGAAATTAACTCTTGGCATTTTGTTTTTCTTTAAGTTGTTTACTTTCTGTTTGAATCAACCTTTAAGTAGTTCCCCAATATTAAGTTGAGAAGTCTTAAAGATTTAGATACTAAACACACCTGATAAATATTAACGTTTAGAGAACTGGAATCTCTTACGTGCTTTCGGACGACCTGGCTTCTTACGTTCAACAACACGTGAGTCACGAGTCATGAAACCTTCAGCCTTAAGAGCCGGCTTGTTTTCAGCATCAATTTTTACAAGTGCACGGGCAATAGCTAAGCGAACTGCTTCAGCTTGTCCCTTGAAACCACCACCATAAAGGTTTACTTTAATGTCGTAGTTATCAGCAACACCGATAGTGTTTAATGGTTGTTTTACAATATATTGTAATGTTGCAGCTGGAAAATATGTAGCCAACTCACGCTTGTTAATGGTGATGTTACCACTTCCTTCACTCAAATAGATACGAGCAACTGCTGCTTTTCTTCTACCAATAGCATTAATTACTTCCATAATACTTATTTAATGGCGTTAATATCAATTACTTTAGGTTGTTGAGCTTCGTGTTTGTGTTCAGTTCCAGTATAAACATATAAGTTTCTGAAAAGCTGACGACCAAGACGACTCTTAGGTAGCATACCTTTGATAGCTCTTTCAACTAATCTCTCCGGCTTTTTAGCGAACATTTCCGCAGGTGTCACATCGCGACGACCTCCTGGGTAACCACTATGGTAGAAAAATAAACGCTGGTCCCACTTGTTACCGGTCATTTTAATTTTGTCTGCGTTTAAGATAATTACGTTATCTCCGCAATCCACATGAGGTGTATAATTTGGCTTATACTTCCCTCTAAGTAGCTTAGCAACTTTTGATGCTAAACGACCCAATACCATATCAGCAGCATCTACCACAACCCACTCTTTGTTGGCAGTCGCTTTGTTTGCTGAAATCGTTTTGTAACTTAACGTATCCACAGTCTTCTTTTTTAAAATTCGACTTATTAATAAACAGTTTGCAAAGGCCTCAGCTCACTTTAAATCAATGATCAGGTCCCACCCCAATTACTGATAAACAGTGACTTTACCTTTCAGATCGGATAATAATCGGCCGCAAAAGTACTGCATTTATTTTGAAAGTGCTAATTATTTGATTAAAAAAGTAATGAGTATTGTGAGAGTACATTAATATTTACAAATTCAACGACAAAATGATTAAATATCAACTTTAAACTTTTTGTATTAATTGATGAAAGTAAAAAGTAACATTAAGAGTCGCATTACTCAAGAATTCTTCAATCAGGATGTGTTAGAAGTTGCTCCTTCATTACTCGGTAAAGTACTGGCCAGGCAATACGAAAATGGTATTATTGAGCGATTTATTATTACAGAAACTGAGGCATATAGAGGAGAAGAAGATGTTGCCTGTCATGCGCACAAAGGCCGGACCAAGCGAACTGATATTATGTATCATGCTGGTGGCCATGTATATGTTTATTTAATTTACGGAATGTATTGGATGCTTAATGTGGTGACAGGTGAGAAAGGAGCGCCACAGGCAGTTCTTATAAGGGGTGTTGAGTCAATTGTAGGACCTGGTCGATTAGGGCGTCACCTTAAGCTCGACAAAAGCTTTTATGGTGAAGATCTTTGTCAATCAAACAGAATTTGGCTGGAAACTGCATTAAACGAGAATGATTATTCTGAGATTGAGACGACTAAACGTATTGGTATTGAGTATGCGACAGATGAATGGCGAAATAAAAAATGGCGATTTATTTTAAAAAGATCCTAATCGAACGAAACTTTTGAGATATAAAAGTTTGGCGTAAAAATAAGGTTGAGGCCATATGAATAATCGAACTGACTAGCTGGTATATCGTAGTAGGTTTCCAGCATCACACTAAACTTAATCTGTTTCATAAATTCTTTTGTGAAGCTTAGCTTAGATGTAAGCAGGTTACGATTCTCGCTGTAATATCCTGTTTTGTAATTTGAGGTAGATTGAAAGAGTGAACTGCCTTTGGGAGCAAGAAAATTATGAGCTTTCCAATAGCCAGTCATAAAAGTACCATATTTATAATTGATCTCTGCAACCGGATAGATGGCATTACCCGAAGAGAAATCCCATCCTGATTGGCCTGTCAAATCCTGATAAGTAGCCAGATATGTCGCCAAACCGATATCTTTTATAAATCCATCACCGATCTTATAGTTTAATTTAATACCTGTTGCCAGGTTGGCCAGCGATTGCATTTTTTCAGAATAGTTACTGATTTGACCTCCCAAGTGAGTAGCTATCAGCTGACCAGGAATTGTAAGCCGGAAATCGGACTCATTACTTGTTAACAGGTATTCGGTACTTAAACCGGCAGTAAACTTCTCTGGCTTATCATCTCCAAGGAAGATAAACTGTTCCCAATCTACCCATACATCCAGCCAAAGTTTATTGCTATTATAAATAAACTGGAAACCATTTTCAATTGGTCGGGTGTATTGATTCTCAGGATCAAATAGTGGTTCGATCAACCGGTGATGAACATCACCTTTTAAACCACCCATGATCAGATCTAAATTATCAGATAAACGCGTGTGTATTGAAAAAGTGGGCAGAACTTCAGTGAACTCATTCATGCCACTAAATTGAATAAGATGTACTCCTGCCTTAATACGAAGGCGTGATCCTGCATAGTAGACTAATGAAGGTTGGGCAGTGTATCCCATCATCGTGTAGCCTTCAATGTAATCGCCGAAGTATTCGTTGTTTTTGACAAAATTGTTGTTTTCAAGCCTGAAGTACAGGTTGTTGTCCGAATTCTCTTTGAATTCCGGATAGTAATAACGCCATGTTAGGTCCACTTGAGAATAACCAATATTCCAACATAACACCACGCTACAAAGCACAACAATCAAACGAAACATGATAATATTCCTGTTACTTAATTTTGCAAACGATAAAACACTCAGTCCATAATACTGTATTTTATCAAAAAAGGTTTTGGTATTTGAAAGATTTTCTCTTATTAGGCGTTATTTAGAACGTTTACGCAAAAGAAGTATTGTGTTGTAGTTGTCTTTTTAATTGATTAAGTCTTCTGTTCTCGTATATTATCTCGTCACCGGTCTTCATTTTTATACGTTGCTTTTCGGGATTTATCTCTGTAACGTGAATCAGATTAATTAAATAGTGTGGATGGCATCTGAAAAATGTATGATCTGATAAAATTGCTTCGTAACGCCGAAGAGGTTTGGCTGCAAAAAAGTAACTGTTATCGGTAAAGTAAAAATTAGCTCCACCAGGTATGGCTTTACCCCAAACTAACTCGTTTATATTACAAACTTTAATACGATGTTTGCCTTGAAGAACGATTTGATTCTTGTCATTCTCAATATTATTAAATAGCGCTTCTATCTTAAGTTCGTAGTTTTTGTCTTGCAACTGATCAATTGCTTTATCTAGCGCTACCACCATTTCATTAATATCAAATGGTTTAAAGATGAAGTCAACGGCTGCATATTTCATCGCTTTAACAACATATTCGTGATAAGCCGACATAAAAACAATCTTAAAATCAATCTCACTGCACTGTCTGATGATATCAAATGAAGTGCCGTCAATCAAATGAATATCCATTAATATTAACTCAGGTTGATATTTTTTTATTTTGCTAACGGCTTCCTTTACCCGCGAGGCGGTAGACTGAATCCAAATTTCCGGGAAGTGTTTTTCGATAATTTTTGTTACTGCCAGAATATTGAACTGATCATCTTCAACTATAATTGTATTAATTCTTTTCATCTTTCTCACTTGGCGATGGTTCCTGCATTGTTAACGGCAAAACGAGTCGCGCAATTGTTCCTCGTTCAAAGGGATCTTTTCTCTTCTTATCGAATATTTCCAGTTCTGTTTTACGTTTTGTATCTCTCTCTAAAATATTTAAACGTTCTTGTGTTATTTTTATGGCCATTGACTCATGATTTTTTTCACTCCCGCTTAACTGGTCTTTGTAATCAATGCCCAATCCGTTATCCTCAATCTCAAGAATCATATCTTTACCACTTTTTAATATACGGATAATTAGTTTTGCGTCTTCGCCCAATGGTTTAAGACCGTGTTCAATGGCATTTTCAACAAATGGTTGAATAAGCATAGGAGGGATAACTACCTTATTGTTTTTTATTTCATCACTAATAATGATCTCAAATGAGAATGGTGGTGAGAACCGCAGCTGTTGAATTTTCAGATAGTACTGCAGCATTTCCACTTCTTCGTGAATCGAAATGTATTCGTAGTTACTGCTTCTCAGAACGTGCCTCATTAATTTCGCGAAATGCGCCAGAAAGCGACTCGATTTGTCCATGTTATTCTCCAGAATAAACACTTGTATGGCACTGAGCGCGTTAAAGATAAAATGAGGGTTCATTTGTGAGCGAAGCAGGCGCTGTTGAAATCGCAAGTATTTATAACGACTTCTTAATCGCCCCTGAAAGAATATTAAAACCGCTGTTATAGCAATTACAATTACGAGAATAATTGTGGCTGCTAAGAGTGATCGTTGTTTCGAAAGTAATGTATTTTGAAGTAACGCTTCCTTGTTTAATTCATCAATCTGAAGTTGCTGGAGTGTGTTATTGTATTTTGCTTCAACTGATGCAATATGAAAGATGTTCTTCTCATTTAGAATACTGTCTTTGTAATTAGCTGCTAATTTGTAATAATCCAACGAACGGTTGAAGACCTGTTTTTTTTCATATGCCTGAGATAATAACCGTGCTGCTTCTTCCGCTGTATATTTCGAGCCAATGTTAACTGCCATATCAAGACCTTTTTCAAGGTGTATAATTGCCTGTGCAGGCAGGTTATCATTTAGATAGGTTTTGCCAATTTGTGTGTAACTCACAGAAGTTAGCATACGATCTTCCAGTTCCTGATTAATTTCAAGGGCTTTAAGCAGGTAATCGAGTGCCAAACTGTTTTGGTTTTTTATAATATAAGCACTGCCAATACAATTATAACAAATCGACTGACCAACGCGACTATTGATCTGCATGTTGTAATCAAGTGATTTAAAATAGTAGTGCATGGCAGAATCAAGCTGGTTAAGTTTCATGTAGGCTTCACCTATATTATTGGTGTTGATTGCCATACCCAGAACATTATTCATCGATTCTGATATACTCAGTCCTCTGTGAAAGTATTCAATGGCTGAATGATAACGTTCCATTGCAATACTGACATTACCCATGCCATTAATCGCTTTACTTATACTTAAGGAGTCGTTACATTCTTCAGCTAGCTGGAGGGCTTTCATGTGCATATCCAAGGCTTGAGGATTCTCATCGATTCGCCTGAATATTACACCAATCTGATTATAGGCCTGTGTTTGAAAATGGATATTTTCTAATTCCTCAGAAATAGCAAGTGCTTTTTGAAGCATTTGCATTGCCTCAGAATAAAAAGATTTGTTGCGATAACGTTGGCTCACCAGACTGTAGATAACAAAAAGCTGCTCCTGATTATTGCTTTTGAGTGCCATATCTTCAGCCTCTTTCAGATAATTATCAAATGGCGAAATAATACTTAGGTTATCAGAGTAGGATTCCTTTGATTGGGCAATTAGCTGTTCAACCATTAAAGAATCTTCACTTTGGGGAACTGGTGTATGAATAGCCTCAGATGTTACATTACCTTCCTGTTTGCATCCGATTATTATCAATGCGACTAAAAATATTACTGCGACTATCTTCACCAGACAAGTTGTTAATTGATTTTCTTATAATTATCCCACATACAAATTATGAAATAAAAACTTGGAATGGTTCAATTTGTTCAGAAAGTTATTAACCAAGTTATAAACAGCATTCGAGGGAGAAATATTAAAAATCTATCTTTGTAGCCGAATAAAAATCAATTGATAAGTGAAGATTGGAGATCTGGATTTAGGGGAGAAGCCACTGTTATTGGCGCCGATGGAGGATGTTACTGATCCTTCTTTCAGAGTGTTTTGTAAGGAGCAGGGGGCAGATATGATGTACACTGAGTTTGTTTCTGCTGATGCTTTAGTGAGGAATGTCAATCGTTCTTTGCGTAAGCTGGAGTTAATGGAGGAAGAGCGACCTGTCGGTATTCAGATTTACGGGAAGGATGTTGATAAAATGGTTGTTGCCGCCCAGATGGCCGAAGCCGCCAAACCAGAAGTCATAGATTTAAATTTTGGATGTCCGGTTAAAAAGATTGCAGGAAAAGGAAGTGGATCTGGCTTGTTGTTGGATATTCCAAAAATGCTGGATATAACAAAGGCTGTGGTCAAGGCAGTTAACATTCCGGTTACTGCAAAAACCCGTTTGGGGTGGGATAGCGAATCACTGGTAATTGAGCAAGTGGCTGAGCAATTGCAGGACGCTGGTGTTAAGGCTTTATGTATTCATGGCAGAACGCGGGAGCAAATGTACAATGGAATTGCTGATTGGAACTTGATCGGGAAAGTGAAAGATAATCCTAGGATTCATATTCCTATTATTGGTAATGGAGACGTGGATGGACCTGAAAAAGCCAAAATGTTTCTCGATAAATTTAGGGTAGATGCGTTAATGATTGGAAGGGCAAGTATTGGACGTCCCTGGATTTTTAGAGAAATAAAACACTACCTTAAAACGGGTGAGTTATTGCCACAACTTAGTATCATGGAGCAAGCCATGATGATGGATGATATTGTTATGAAATCATGCAATATGATTGGTGAACGAAGGGGAATTTTACATGCCCGCCGACACTTGGCTATACCATTTAAAAATCTGCCAGGGATACGACCTTTAAGGATTCAATTATTACGCGAGAAAACAGTCAAGGGGATTTCTGATACACTTCATTTGATTGGTGAGAAATATCGTAATTATCCGGCCGAAGGTTCAG
This sequence comes from Carboxylicivirga sp., assembly GCF_982718395.1. Classification (NCBI taxonomy): domain Bacteria; kingdom Pseudomonadati; phylum Bacteroidota; class Bacteroidia; order Marinilabiliales; family Marinilabiliaceae; genus Carboxylicivirga; species Carboxylicivirga sp. The sequence goes on along the minus strand of NZ_CEXQWX010000114.1, from coordinate 10,788 downwards.
AATAATATTTATTGACGATCACTCGAACCGGATACCATGCGGCAAGTGCACTGATGATGGATACCGTGATAATTACAATTACAACATCTAGCCATTGCAATGCAATCGGATAAGCATCCGTTAAATAATGACCGTCTCCCATGAATTTAATAAAGCCAAAATTTTGTTGGATCAGTACTAAAACAACACCAAGCAATGAGCCTATTACAATGCCAACAAGAGATATTAACCAGCCTTCGGTCATAAAAATACGGGTGATTAATTGTTTATCGGCTCCCATACTTTTAAGTGTGAAAATGCTCTCCTTCTTCTCATAGATAAGCATAGCCAGGTTAGCAACTATATTAAATGCCGCAATGGTAATGATAAAGCTTAAAATAAGGTAGGCCATCAGCTTTTCAACCTTCATCACTTTATAGAATTCGGCATGTTGTTCCTGTTGGTTTAATACATCCATTTGATTTCCTACAACACTTTGAACTAGTTTCTCACCTTTGACAATGTCCGCACCTTCCTTCATTCGGATGGCCAGTGATGTGATAATTGAGTTGTCATATTGCAAAAGTCGTCGTGCTTGTTCAATATCGATCAACAGGTATTGACCGTCATATTCCTCCTGGTTAACAGCAAACATTCCCGAAGGGCTGATGTATTCCTTCTTAAAAGCATTTTGAGGAGTCATTAGGTTGATGTTCCCTTTGCGTTTAGGAACATACATGCTAAGTGGAGTAACAAAATTGAGCCGGATTGCCAGTTGATCAGCCAAACGTCTGCCAATAACACCTCTATATTCTGATTTATATTTTAACTCATATTTACCATCCATGATGATGGAATCGATATTACTCACTTTGTTGAATAACGAATCGACACCCATAATAATACCTGGTGTTTTTCGCTGTCTGAATTTGAGTAAGGCCTGGTGCTCAAATACTTCAGATATAAACGCAATGTCTTCGAGCTCTTTCAACTCATCGTATGCAATAGAATCTGTAGAAATTACTTTCCCTGATCGAGGAACTGCTTTCAGATCAGGATCGAAAGCCGTGTATAACTCCCCCATAAAACCATGAACTCCATTAAAAACGGAAAGGACAATGACAAGAGCCATGCTGCCGGTTAAAACTCCAAAAATCGAAATCATCGAAATAACATTGATGATATTTTGTGATTTTTTAGCGTACAAATAGCGTTTGGCAATGTCAAAGGCGAGTTTCATAAGTTGGTTATTTTTGAGCTACTACCATTAAACCAGTGCCTGTTTTGTGTTTCTTGTTTATATCCAGCCAGTTTAACAGGTAAGCCAAAGGATATGTCAATACATAATAGAAGGGCAGAACAATGAAAAACAATTTGGAAGCATTCAATGCTTTAATCGGGTATTTCATGGAGAGTCGCCACGATAAGTTTCCTGGTTTGCCATATGTATAGGATGCTTCGATGTTAGTAAAGCCAGCTTTCTGCAATTTTTCTTTAATATCATCTGCGTTATAACCATCACGAACATGCTCATCGATGAATCCATGCACGCCTTCTTCTTCATGATGATGAGTATCCGAGCCGCCTTGATCAGATGGAGTTGAAATAATAAGGTAGCTGTCTTTTTTCATCGATTTGTGGAAATTGGCGAACACCAGTTCATCTTCCAGTATATGTTCCATCACATCAACCGATAATATCAAATCATACGCTTCCGGACGAACGAATTTAGTCAAATCGGCATATTCAAACTTAACCCTGTCGTTTCGGTTTATTTTGCTAAAAAAATTGTTACAGTCTTCAATCTGCTCCTCTTTAACATCCACGCCGGTAATTGTCCAGTTTTTACCAAGGGAAGACATGTAATAATCGTATTGACCAAAACCACTGCCTGCATCCAATATATTCATATCTGACCGGCTGTTATTTGCTATCGATCTAAGTTTTCGACGAATGTGCCACGCTCTTAGTAACAATAAATCCAATAGTTTATAAAAGAAAATACGGAGTATTGGAGTTTGATTAAAAACTTTTCCAAGTGAGCGCTTAATCGGATCGTAATGCATACTTACTTCTTTAGTAATCGATCAATGTTATCAAGGTAATCCAGGCTGTCATCAACAAAAAATCGTAGTTCAGGTATGATGCGCATCTGTTGTCCAACCCTTTTACCTAAAGCAAAACGAATTTGCGATGATTGAGTGTTTATCTCATTCATTACCTCTTCAATATTACCGGTTGGAAATATGCTCAGATAAGCTTTGGCCTGACCCAAGTCGGGTGATATTCTTACAACAGTAACGGTGACCATTGTGCCCAAACATAGTTGACGCATCTCGCGCTGGAATATTTCACTGATCTCCTTCTGCAGAAGTCGGGATATTTTTTTTTGTCTTGTAGAATCCATGATATTTTTACCTCTGTTCTGGTGCAAATACTAACGAATATTACCATTCGTCCAATTGGCGAAAATACATTTTTTTGATGGATAATTAAAGGTGAACTTTTGGCTTGGCTCTATAATTTTAATATTGACATTAAAAAAAACCTGCAACTCCTTTGAATTGCAGGTCTCTCAAACCAAAACTTTTACCAATTATGAAAAAACGTGGGCTATCTTCCTCCTCTTCCATTTCTCCGCCCATTTCTCATTTCTTTTGCTCTTTCTTCCTCGAGCTTTACGTATTTGTCGAACTGTTCAGAATTAAGCACTTCCTTCAGTTCAGCGTTCTTTTTTTCTTTTAATTGATCCCTCAATGTACGCATTTTTTCCCGATCTCCTCTGATTTCATCCCTCGAATTTTGAAATTCCTTTGCATACTTGAGATTAATAGTTTTAACCGATATTAACTGATCCTCTGATAAGTCCAGGTTTTCATTCATCATCTCTGTCTGGCGTTCAGCCATGTCTTCCGGCGACCATTGTCGTCGTTGCTGTCCATTTACATTACAAGCTGATAAGCTCATTATTATAACTGCAAATACAACTAATTTATTGCCCATATTGTTCATCTTTTTAGTTCAACATATTTATAGACGCTATTGGTAAAAAAGCCCTGTGTTTTTGGTCGAAAAAATCAGAAGAGTTAGGCGATTAGTTAAAATGCAGGTATTCAGAATATAAGAATGTTGGTCCAGAAGGGTTAATTATTGTCGTAAACAAAAATTAACATTTTTTAGGTTGATATTGAGTGATTTAGTAAAATTTGACTTATTTTGCAGTCGCAATAGAGATTTGGGGTATCTATATGATAGTTTTTGGGAAAAGAATAATTGCATTTGCTTGCTTAGTGCTATTTTATTTTATCGGTGAGGCACAACAGAAAAAGCAAATTCGACAAGAGAATAAAGCCTTCTATAAAGCATTAGGTTTTGCCGAATCGGAGGATTATGAAAGAGCTATTCGTGAATTTAAGCAAATAGTAGCCAATTCACCTGATTTTATAGAAGCATATCTTCAGTTGGGTTTGTGTTATCTTAATACAAATACCGGAGCTGATTCTGCCATAGTTGTTTTACAAAATGGAATGATGAGGTTAAGTGCTGATGAACAATCAGCACCGCGAGGCTGGGATTTTTTTATGACACTTGGAAAAGCTTATCAGGTTACTTTGCAACCGGATTCGGCACTTATGGTTTATGATGAACTTTTGCTTCGTTTGCCTCAGGATGAGGTCGATATAATTAATGAAGTGGAACATGAAATTCAAAGCTGCGAAAACGCAAAGATATTCTTAGCCAATCCCATTAAGTTAACAATCACCAATCTTGGTAAAGCGGTGAATAGCCGCTTCGACGATCACAGCCCTTTGGTAAATGCCTATGAAGATTTACTGTTATTTACTTCACGTCGTAATCAGCATAAGCTTCCCATATTGTCGGATGGACAATACCCGGAGAAAGTTTATTATACAACTGGTGATAGCAGTGCCTGGAAGAAGGCCAAATTATTAAATGTATTTTTTAAAAATCCGGAGCATGAGTCGGCATTGTCTTTGTCTCATGATGGACACAGCTTATTTATATTTAAAAGTGATCACGAAGGAAAGAATATCTTCATAAGTTATCTTGAAGATGATGAGTGGACAACACCTGTAAAGTTACCTTATCCAATCAATACGTCGGCCAACGAAACGCATGCATCCCTTTCGAGTGACAGAAGTACATTGTTTTTCACAAGCGATCGTGAAGGTGGGCATGGAGGGATTGACATTTATATGTGTAAAAAAGATGCCTTTGGCCGTTGGGGAAAAGCCAGAAATCTTGGATCGAGGGTTAATACAAAATATGATGAGGAAACATCCATGATTCATCCTGATGGACGGACATTGTATTTTGCTTCTGAGGGGCATCATTCGATGGGGCGAATGGATGTATTCTACACCCAAATGAATGCAGATAGTACATGGACATTACCTGTCAACCTTGGGTATCCAATAAATACACCTGATGATGATTTCTTTTTTCTTCCCACACTAGATAAGAGCCATGCTTATTACGCATCTGCCAGGTTTAATGATAATTTTGGGGGATCGGATATTTATCGAGTTGAATTTGATGTGGCATTTGAGGGGGAGTTGGCAATAATAGAAGGAAAGGTGCAACATGCCGATTATGACGAAGAAACTATTCGTGTAATGGTAACTCGCATGACGGATAAGCAATTGGTTGGAGATTACAGGCCGGATGCGAAGACGGGGAAGTACACCATGTTTTTGGAGACAGGGCATGAATATGCTATAGAAGAAAAACATATTAATAAGGTTATTGATGAAGCTGTCGTTTCAGTGGAACCACAGATGGCATATAAAACCGAAGAAAAGATTCTTTCATTCGATGAAATAAAGATGACGCCTCCTCTTAAGCATTTAATAACTAATTTGACTTTGAAAGAGCACAATGAAATTGCCATCGCTGAAATAAAAGAAGAAATAAAACAGATTGACAGAACACCATTTTTTACAATTCAAGTATTGGCATTAAAACGAATGCCTCTGTTTGCTTCATTATATTTAAAAGGACTGGATGTTGACGAATTAAAAGTTATCAAGTGTAAAGATGGCTATACAAGGTATGTTTATGGGGCTTTCTATGATAAGATCGATGCTAAAAACAGGCGTGAGGCAATAATGAAGATGGGTAAATACGAAGATTCTTTTGTTCGGCGTTTATCAGAAATCAAAGAGCTAAAGTTAGAATAGATATATTAACCAATAAACCGGGTTTTCATAGGGCTTTCTTGTTCAGAGAAAAATGACAGCATTGTAGCCTACGGTTAATAATCAAAAACAGTTTAAATATGAAGATACTGATCCCTTTAGTTATATTATTTATTGCAATTAGTTCTTGTCGGCCTAACAGAGGAGGTGTTGATGTAATCAGTTTAGGAGATACTATCCAAACTTCCAGTGGGTTGAAATACTATTACATTAAAAAAGGTAAGGGTAGATCAATAGAATCAGGTTCAAAGGTTGGTACTTATCTTAGTTTAAAGGTTAACGATAGCGTTGTATGGAATACCAATGAGTTGCCAGATTCATTATTTACTTTCGTAGCTGATTCAACCAAGTTAATTAAAGGCTTTACGGAAGTATCGATGCTGTTAAGAGAGGGCGATGAAATTGTAGCCATCTTACCTGATTCTTTGGCTTATGGTGCAAAAGGTGCCGGTGACATTATTCCGCCATGTGCTACATTGATTTACAATGAATTTAAGGTGGTTCGAGTTGAACAACCGGTTAATGAAATTAACCAAACCTCCGAATTGGAATAAACTAGATTTGCCCGATATACTTATGGGAGCCGTTGACTCACAGAGAATCAATAGAAGAAGTCTCTTGAACGTGATATTTACCCAATTGAACACTTTCTCAAATCAATGGGATGGTTTGTCAAACCAGTTGAGAGCAAAATTCTACCCGATTGATCGGTTTTATATACCTGTTGGATGGTTCCTATGGCTTGTTGAAGTGCATATTTGGCCTGTGGAAGGCTCTTTTAAGCCAGGGGATAGTATAAAGTCCCGATGGACTACTCTTGTAGGCCTCGGGACTAATAAAATCAAGAGTTTATGAAATCTTAATATTTTTAATCAACAAGTATTCTTCTAATCTATTGATGATGTATCGTAAATACGCTTTCCTTCATTAATTGCTTTTTGATTTTCCCGTTCAAGTTCCAGGCGCTTAATGTATTTTTCCAATTGAGCTTTCTGCTCCTCACATGGTTCAAAGCCAGCCATATCAGCCCGTGGTATTTCTTGTAATCGTTCTTTTCCTTTCCGGATAATGGATAGTGCTTTTTGATAGCTATCTGATTGGGTATCTTCAATCTTCTTAAGACAAGGGCTCAACTCAGGACGTTCAAAAGCAATTTGCGGTCCTTGTTTTCGATTATGTCCGGCAAGATTTTTAAACTGCACACCAGTTAATTTACTTAATTCAGAAAGCTCTTCAAAAGTTAATGGACTTCTGCCGGCAGGATTATCCGGGTAAGCCGACTCATAAACCGGATAATACACACCATTCAGATCCACCCATGTATAAAGCTTTTCCATTTCTTTTTTTGAAAGGGAAACATTGTAATGACCTTCTTCAACTACCTTAACAATATTGCTGGCATGTGCACCCCAAGTTTTGGCTTGTTGTATTTCAGATGAGCCTCCGCCTACATTCCGAATTTGTTTTTTTACATGTATATCAATATAAGAAGCGTTGAAGTATGGATTTCGATCAGAGGCAAGAATTAATGTTCCTGCTGCTTGTTTTCCAAAGTCGTGGCATTCAATACAATGCTTGTCAAATACAGGTTGCATATCATGCATGTAGCTATATAGTTTAGCTTCATCTTCATTTGAAAGTTTGGCTGGCTTTTTACTCAATGCCAATGGCATTTTCTGAGCAATCAATGGAACCATCAACCGGTCTTCGTGGCAGCCAATACAACCATTTGTTTCACCAGGTTGTACAATAACGCCACTTCGCATTGACTGAACCATTTTTTTATCCTTATCCAATAGTTGGAAATATAAATAACGACCAGATGGTGCTTCAAAATACACTGAACCATCTTCTTCCACAGGTACTGTTCCTAAAATTCGTTTATTTTCAAAACTGTGCCAATTGACACCTGGAGCCTGTTGCCCCTGACCATTCCACCCTGGCTGTGTATAAGTTCTTTTCTCCGGGGATTCTACAACCCGCAGAAACTTTACTTCTCCCTGCTTTACACCTTCCAAATGTGTACTTTCATATACATTCTGCACATAAAAATAACCAGGCGATCCGTCAAACTTTCGGGCAGTAGGAATATCAATTGGCCTGTACCTGGGAGTCAATGGCATCGGATCAAAGCAACCTTGTTTTTCATCCTCATAAAGCAAGGTTTCGCTACCGTTCATATCAACAAGGTAAAGTGCCATCTTACGTTTCTTCGAGTTATCAAATATTTTTGATTTGGAGACAAGAAATTGAGTTTCAGAAACAGGGAATGGGTCTTCATAACGAACATCGAGTTGCATAAAAGTATCCCAGTTACCTTTCCCAATTAGATCACGTGCATGTTCAGGCCAGATTTTCACAACTGATTGCTCACCATCAACACCCTTTGAACGATCAATAAGAGCCAAAGCTCCCCATGGACGATCGTGACAAGAGCCAAAGATGCACAACATTAGGTTACTGTTGGGAAGTTGACGTGGATCAATCACGCCACCGGGTGAGTTCATATTATTGCCATAAAAGATGGAATGTTTGGTGCCATCCGGGTTAACTGTCCAAAGCCCCTGTGCATCACCAAAATTACGATCCACATATTCCCAGCGGTCGTAAATAATCCGTCCATCGTTCATTAATGCTGAATGGCCTTCAAACAAGGTGCTTTTACCCAATTGAACAATGTTGGAACCATCCGAATTCATGCGGTAAAGATTAGCCATAATGTGGCGGTTACACATGCAGTATTTAGGTTCTCTTGTCGAACTGAAAATAATCTGATCGTTGGGTAGGTACAATGGATCAATATCAGAAACACCTTTGGCAAAAGTCAACTGCTTCAGATTAGTGCCATCAGCATTAATTTCATAGATGTGGTAATCATCATGGATATCTTTTCTAAAGGAGAAAATTATTTTCTTACCATCAAACGAGACTTCAGGATCCCTGATAATACCTGTTTTAGATTCCAGTAAAGTGGTGGTTCTGCCAGTTTTTGTGTTCAAAACTTTTAATGCAGAACCCGGATCAAACTTATGGGTATTTATCTCGTTGGTTTGAAATAAGGTGGCTGTATTATGGTGATCTAATGCGTATTGATTGCGAACGATGAAAACCAGTTTATCTGGTATTTCATTAAACGCAATGGTTTGTTGGATGGTCAATACTATTAAAACGGAAATTATTAAGAATCCTTTTTTCATACCAGATTTAGCTTTCGATTTAGGTCATAAAAGTAATAATTTAATCTTTTGATTGCTTATGGTACTGCTTATACTTCCTTATTATATCAAGATTTCTTTGTTTGAAATGCAATAGTGGTGCAGATTTGCTGGAACCAGTAACTTCGCAACATACAACGAAAAAGCACTGAACAATTTAGTGTTTTAATCCTTCATACACTAAAAGTCATTTAGTAATGGAGGATTTTAAAGATAGTTTGTATATAGCTTTTGGCAGTCGTACCGGAAATGCAAAAGCAGTGGCTGTTTTAGCGCACGAGTATGCACAAAGCCTGGGCTATAATTCTTATTTGAAAGATATGCCGGAAATGGATTACACCGAACTGCAGCATGTTGAAAATTTACTGGTGGTTGTGAGTACACATGGTGAGGGAGAACCGCCAGTTCAAGCCGAAGATTTTTATGAGTATTTGCATAGTGAAGCCATTCAAAAGGTAAGAGCCAATTATGCAGTATTGGGTTTGGGCGATAGTAGTTATCGATACTTTTGCCAGACCGGCGAGGACATTGATAAACGTCTTGGAGAGTTAGGTGGTAATCAATTGATGAAGAATGTCAAATGTGATATTGATTTTGAAGAGGTTGCCAAGCAATGGGTATTGGATGTAATTGAGACATTTAAAAACAGATTGTCTGTTGCGAATAAGCCCAAAAAGGATGGCTTTACCTTTGAATTAAAACTTGGAAATGAATCTCATTCTGCATATCGGGCACAATTACTGGAGAAGCGACTACTAACTTCAGAGGATAGTAGCAAGAAAGTACTTCATGTAAGCTTGTCGCTTAAAAACTCAGGTATCGAATATTTGCCGGGCGATGCTTTAGGTATCTACGGAACTAATTCACGTGCATTGGTAGATGAACTTTTGTTAACCTTGGGTTTTGATAAAGCTTATCCAGTAAAAGTTAAAGATGAAACCCGTTTGCTAAAGGAACTGCTGATTAATGATTATGAGCTAACGCTAATAACTCCGGTTGTAATTAAAAAATATGCAGCAATCATTAATAATAAGGAGTTAGATCAATTAATTACAGATGAACAAAAATTGGAAGGGTACGCTGCCGAAAATGACATCCTTGATTTGATTCGGGATTATCCAGGAAAACTGACGGTAGATGAATTTTTAAGCATCCTTCGATCTTTGAGTCAACGTTTGTATTCCTTTGCTTCAAGTTCAAATGCGGTGGGCGATCAGGCTGATATAACTGTGAAAGTTATTGAAAATGCCCACCAATCAAGAACCCGTAATGGTGTTTGTTCTTCTTTCCTATGGAATCGTCTTGACGTGGGTGATATGGTGCCGGTTACTTTAGAGCCTATCGCCAAATTCAGATTACCTGAGGATGAAACCAGGGACATCATCATGATTGGTGCAGGAACAGGTATTGCACCATTCAGGGCTTTTCTTCAGGAACGGGATACTAAAAATAGCAAAGGTAATAACTGGCTGATATTTGGAGAACGAAACAGTGCTTCAGACTTTTTATACAAGGATGAATTACAGGCTTTTCAAACGAAAGGTATGCTTCATAAATTGAGCACTGCTTTTTCGCGCGATCAGGAGAAAAAGCAATATGTGAGCCACATTATCGAAAAGGAAGGTGAGCAAATTATGAAATGGATTGAAAATGATGCCATACTTTACGTTTGTGGAAGTAAAGATAAGCTGGCTGTTTCGGTGCGTGAGAGCTTGGTTAAAATTATCGCCGATCACAACAATTGCTCAACTGAAGATGCAATGGCAACCTTTGAAGAGTTAAAATCTAAAAAACAATATCAGGAAGAAGTCTATTAAGACTTCTTCCCTTGTATTTATTATACCTTAACAAGTGACTCAACAGGTTTGAGTTGATCAATCCAGGTGGCATTTTCATCGTAATGCATCAAAAACGGCTTATACGATTGTTTGTAATCGCGATGACGTATGTACTGGATCTGGAAATATTTCTCACCATTAAGTGGATTTTCTATAATGCCCATTACCTGTGCTTTACCTTGAGCGGCCGACATAGATGGCGCTGTCACTGTTTTAGCCAAGCTGGAGGTCACCCGAATGGCATCCGTATAAATTTTGTAGGCTTTAGCCAATGGTACCTGGAAATATCCATACGGACCTGTTTCTCTCTCAATAAACATGTAATAAGGTACCATGCCCATATTGACCTGCTGATCCCACATTTTAGCCCAGATATCGGCTTCAGCATTAATGTGGTTAAGCAATGGTGATTGGGTTCTGATCTCAGCTCCGGTTGCCCGTATGTTTTCTATAGCTTCCGCAACGGCACTGTTCGACATCTCCTGATAATGGTTAAAATGCGCCATAATTGACAAGTGGATGCCTTTATCAGTTATA
>NZ_CEXQWX010000113.1:0-20051 GCF_982718395.1 Carboxylicivirga sp. | reverse complement strand
GGCACTATAGTAATGATATGTGTTGTTTGGTATGGTGCATATCTTATAGGTAACGAAAACAGTAATCTGCAAGGCGCATCATTCCTTGCATATATTGGTATTTTCTACCAGATCATTAATCCTGCTAAGGCATTTACAACAGCATTTTTTAATATACAAAAAGGATTAGCTGCGTATGAACGTATCGATAAAATTCTTCAAGCAGATATAAGCATTAAGGAACATAATGGTTCACATGAAATAAAATCATTCAAAGATCAAATCGAATACCGTAACATTAGCTTTGCCTACGAAGATATTAATGTTATAAAGGACGTCAATCTTACAATTCCTCAAGGCAAGACTATTGCCTTAGTTGGACAATCAGGTAGCGGAAAAACAACATTTGTTGATTTATTACCACGCTTTTATGATGTTCAGGGTGGTGGTATTTATATCGACGGCCATAACATTAAGGATTTAAAACTATTCGACTTGCGTGAGCTAATGGGTAATGTCAATCAGGAAGCCATTCTTTTTAACGACACTATTTATAACAATATCACTTTTGGTGTTGATAATGCAACAGAAGAAGATGTAATTAATGCAGCAAAAGTAGCCAATGCTCACGATTTCATCACTGCAAGTGAAGAGGGTTATCAGACGGTTATTGGTGATCGGGGAAGTAAGCTTTCCGGAGGACAAAGACAGCGATTAAGCATTGCCCGGGCAATCCTAAAAAATCCACCAATCCTGATACTGGACGAAGCCACCTCTGCACTTGATACAGAATCGGAACGTTTGGTTCAGGATGCATTGGAAAACCTAATGAAAAACCGTACATCACTTGTTATCGCCCATCGATTATCTACTGTTCGCAATGCTGATATGATCTGTGTATTCAATGAAGGTCAAATTGTTGAAACAGGAACGCATAATGAGCTTATTGCTAAAGATGGTATATATAAGAAATTGCATTCGATGCAAATGAGCTAAAAAAGTATGCTGATAGCTATCAATGAGTGGTTATCAGCATATTATTTCAACCTTTCACATTTTTTAACTACAATTTTGTAACATTTCGGTAAGAAGCTACATAAATACATATTAAAAACTTGTTGGATATGGTGTTGAAAGATGTAGTGGGGTTATTAGCAGGTGTACTTATTTCTTCAGTTGTTACAGCACAAAATGCTGTTGATCAAAAGTTCAAACGTTACAATAAAGTTGGCAATCTTAAGGTAGATACGACATTTAATCGCAGCTATTTGAATGATTTTATGGTACCTTATCAGGAGTTTACCGACCTTCATGATTGCAAAATAAAAATCCGTAATAAAAAGATCAAAACCACCATGGCAGCCCGCCCAAACTTTTTTTCTCTCTTATTGGGAAAGAAAAGCAGGCGATACGTCATTCTGGTTAATAAAAAAGAAACATTCAAAGGCGTTCACCTTAAAGATGTCCCTTCTGAAGCAAGAATAGGGTTATTTGCCCATGAATTGATGCATATTCGTGATTACGAAAGCCGAAAACTTACCGGAGTGATGGAACGAGGCATACAATACCTCACGCATAAAGGCAAAAAAAAGGTTGAACACTATACTGATAGTTTAACCATTGCTGCTGGATTTGGTCAGCATTTATACCATTGGGCTTCATTTGTGCTGCATGATTCTGAAGCTTCAGACGAATACAAATATTACAAATCAAAGATTTATATGTCGCCCGTTGGTATCCTTAATCAGATTGAGGAATCGTACTTCGTCGATCAATAAATAAACCTTAGTCATCTATTAGATATAAATGTAAAATAGCCGGTGAAGAATCAATCCACCGGCTATTTTATGTCTTTTTATTTTAGGTATAGATTCTGAAATATCAATTATGCGTCATATACCACCATAAACTTGCGTTTGTCAGGGTCTATGGACACATCTATCTTCGCCGTTGCCAGAAGGTCTTTACAACCCTTCGATAGATTTACAAATGATATCTCCTTATTCAACTCCTGGTACTTTTCATTCAGTTTTCTGATAGCCTCTATCCCACTCTGATCTACCACACGACTACTTTCAAAGTCCACAATTATTCGATCATCATCGTTTTTGGCATCAAAAATCTCGGCGAATGATGCCGTAGAGCCAAAGAATAAAGGGCCATGAATATCGTAATGCTTGATGCCATTATCATCTGTTCGAAGTCGCGCATGTATACCAATGGCATGATCCCAGGCAAAGGATAAGGCTGATAAAACCACACCAATAGCCACAGCAAGTGCAAGGTTATGGAATACAACGGTTACCACCGCAACGATAATCATAATCAGAAAGTCAGCCATAGGCGTCTTTTTAACATTTTTAATGCTAGACCACTCAAAAGTTCCATATGCAACCATAAACATCACTCCTATCAAGGCAGCCACAGGAATCTGCTCGATTACAGGCGATAAGAACATGATGAACATTAATAGAGTAACAGCTGCAACAAGCCCCGACAGTCGTCCACGAGCTCCTGAATTAATATTAATCATACTCTGACCAATCATTGCGCATCCACCCATGCTACCGAAAACACCAGAAACGCAATTGGCAATACCCTGCGCAATACTTTCACGATTACCACTACCGCGTGTATCTGTCCTTTCATCAATAATGGTTAGTGTTAAAAGACTTTCAATTAATCCCACACCCGTAACACTTAAAGCTGGTAAAAAGATAATTTTAAGGGTATCCATACTAAATAAATTAGCAGGGTAATCGGTGAAGATAGAAGGCAATCCTCCTTGCATTGATTTACCTTTCAGCAAATTAATTACAGTTGGTGTTTCAACGCCTGGTATAAACGATACAGCTGCAATAACTAATATGGCCACTAATGCTGATGGAATGGCTTTGGTAAACCTTGGCAAAAATACCATGATAACAATCGTTAAGGCCACCAATGCCATTAACGTGTATTGTTTCATCCCGGAGTAATAAGCAAACTCGCCAGAAGCATCACTACCAAACATTGGGAATTGTGCCATAAAGATCACGATTGCAAGCCCATTAACAAAACCTAACATTACTGAGTGAGGTACCAAACGGATAAATTTACCTAAACGCAATGCACCTACAGCCAATTGCATCATACCGCCTAATATAATGGTAGGATATAAATAAGCTTCACCATATTCTTGCACTGTTGCAGCTACAACTACTGCAATTGCACCGGTAGCTCCCGATATCATACCCGGACGACCTCCTAACAAAGAAGTGAAAAATCCCATAATGCAGGCCGCATAAAGTCCAATTAATGGATCAACACCTGCAATAAAGGAAAATGCAATGGCCTCAGGAACAAGGGCAATGGCAACTGTTATCCCCGATAGGATTTCATTTTTAAAACTTGAACCTTGAGTTAGTTCTTTGATTAAAAACATGTATAGTTAATTTAAAGATTACACAACACAATACCGCATTCTAACAGAATGCCTGACATCTGATATTATAAGTGGGGAATATTGCCCTTAGGCAATCATAAAAGGATATTGAATTAGCGGCCGCGAAGATAGTAATTATGCCTTTAAGATAAAAACGCGTGAAAATGCTCGAACTATTATGATTATTAGATTTTCAATATTTGAGCGTTTAATTAAAGTCTCATTGTGAGAATTGAAAGTGCTCAGTAGAAAAAATAAAAACGAACAGGAGGATTTTCAATTTTCGTCAGGAGGATTTTTAAAAATGGTCAGCAGGAAAAATAAAAATCCTGCTGACCATTTTCAAGCCTGATCAATCAGCTTGATATACTGATACTTATACACAATCAGAAATCAACAATCCAGCTCGCCATAAGTTGCGATTGTTTTACTCAATCCCAAGAAGATTTTTAAAACGTTTATTTATTCGTAATGAAATTATATTTACTTTCTAATAAAATTGCAACGGAATACCGGCGTGTCTATAACTACAAGCAAATCAAAACGGGTGATAAAATGTAACACGCGATTCTGCCTCGGCATTTACTATTATCATATGCAAAATGCTTTTTTAATCATTTTGATACTCTCTCCGCTACCGCGCGTGTCCTCACGCGTAGTATAAAAGCGTATAAACGAGATCTTTACACCAAGTACTACAAATAAAAAAACCTTGCTCCACCACTCATGAAGCAAGGTTTATCAGTTATGCGATAATTTTATTTTAGTATTTCCATTCTTTAGCGGCTTCGTACATGGCTAGCACATTTTCAACCGGTGTTTCAACTTTTAGTTTGTGTGATGGACCGAGAATAAATCCACCTCCTGGTGCCATGGTATCCAGAAGTTGCTTCACTCCATCTTTAACTTTTTCAGGTGTTCCCTGACGAAGCAATAACTCTTCATCTAAAGCACCACAGAAGGTTATGTAGTTCCCAAAATCTTCCTTTAATCCATCCGGCGACATACCATTAGCACGTGTTTGGATTGGATCAAGTACATCAGCACCCAAGCTGATAAAATCGGGTAGTAGTTTGCGAACACCTCCACATGAATGCATGTAAAACTTAACACCTTTTTTTCGTGGTTTTTCAACAAAAGCTTCAATGGCAGGTCTACAATGTTGTTCCCATATATCACTGCTTATTGACAGTCCGGATTGTGATCCAAAATCATCAGCAATCCTGATAAAATCAATTCCGTCATTAGCCTTATCAAAAAACTTATCGATAAAACTCAGGTAAAAGCCGTTCACCTTTTCGCTTAAGGCAGCAAAAAACTTTGGATGATACATGATGACCTCTAAAAAAGCATCACGTCCAAGCAGTCTTTGAATAATTCGGAACAAACCCGGTGAAGAATATCCGGGGGCTGTCATCACAGCGTAATCTTTGTATTTTTTTATTTTCTTTGGTAACGACTCAAAATCGAACAGTTCGGTTGTAGGCCACTCATAATCATCCAGCGCCAACGGGTCTGTTTGTCCTTCCAAAGGAAAGTTGGTGGCCTCCCAATACTCAAAGTCACCATTTTTTACTTTTGAATAACCAACACCCCATATATCGGTCTTCGACAGACCATCATCTCCAACAAGATTTTTTCCTACATAATCTGGTTCAACCCAACGAAAGTCAACATCCAGATACTCCAATAGCTGATCACGATTCTGAAACCCCAGGTGTTCCATCAACTTAACACCAAACTCAGGGACGTCCCAATAGAAAAATGGCACTCTATCCACTTGCTCGTGGTTTAGTGCCTTCAGGACTCTTTCCTTGTGAATCATAAGCGTTGCTTTTGATTAAAAAATATGATTTTCCTCATCGCAAAACTTGTCGAATTTAGAAAAGATATGACAAAAATCAAATATTCAGGGATGAAAGCACTTTTTCAGGTGACGAAAACACATGGATATATTTGTCAGTTTCCCAATGTTTACAGGTATTACATCTCTCAAACGATAGAAATGTTAAAAATTGATAAACAACAATAAACAAAAAGTAACTTAATTTCGAACCTTAAGAATTTCATACAACAAAACTCCTGCTGCAACGGACACATTCAGCGACTCAATCTCACCCATAATCGGAATTTTGCTTTTAATCTCAGCTGCTGCCAAGATTTTAGGGTTAACACCTCTATCCTCAGCACCCATCACTAAAGCAATTGGTCCCCGGTAATTAGCCTTGTCGTAATCTACAGCTCCTTTTTCTGTTGCTGCTACTACTTTTAAACCACTCCCTTGCAAAAATTCAACCGTGGAAATTAAGCTTCGCACTCTACAAACCGGAATAGTATGTAATGCTCCGGCTGATGTTTTTAATGCATCAGATGTCACTGCAGCAGCGCCAGTATCAGGTATAACGATAGCATCAACGCCGGCACATTCAGCCGTTCGGGCTATGGCACCAAAATTACGCACATCAGTAATATGATCTAAGACTAAAATAAATGGCTCCTTTCCTTCATCATATAACATCGGAATCATTTGCTCTATATCCTGATAACTCACAGGCGAAATCATGGCAATCACCCCCTGATGGTTTTGACGTGTCAGGCGATTCAGCTTTTCCATTGGCACAAACTGAAAGGGAATATTATGCTCTCTGACAACATCTAAGAAACTTTGAAAAAGTGTACCCTGCAATCCTTTCTTGATGATCACTTTTTCTATCTCTTTTCCGGCCACAATCGCCTCCTGAACGGCGCGAATACCGAATACCATCTGTTGTTCTTTCTCTTGCTTCGCCATATTTTAGTCTAATTCAGATTTTTGTTTTAATAAGTTCTCCAACTCTTCCTGAGCCACTTCCCAATCATTCATACGTTCTTCCAAAGCAGTTTCGCTTGCTTTATAATGCTTAAACAATTCTGCATCAGAGGCATTCTCAGGTAAGTTGATTTTTTCGCTTAACTCTTCCAACTCTTGCTCCAGTTGAGCAATATCACTCTCACATGTTTCGACGGAACGTTCAGCTTTCTTAACTTTCTTGCTCAACTCCTTGCGCTCCTCGTAAGATAACTTTGCAACGGAACTTTCTTTTTTTCCGCCTTCATTTTTCTTTGAAGCTATAGAGGCATTTAGTTCATTGAGACTTTCCATCTTTTTTTTCTGCAGAAACTCGTAGATGCCTCCCAAATGCTCTTTTATCTTTTTATGTCTAAACTCATATACTTTATCAACCAAGCCGTCTAAAAATTCCCGGTCGTGTGATACCAGGATAACCGTTCCCTCGAAGTCTTTCAAAGCCTGCTTTAGTATTTCTTTAGAGCGCATATCCAAGTGGTTAGTAGGCTCATCAAGAATCAGCAAATTAACAGGTTCCAGAAGTAATCGAACCATAGCCAGCCTTGTTCGCTCTCCACCAGATAAAACAGATACTTTTTTATCTACCTCTTCACCCGAAAACATAAAGGCTCCCAAGAGATCGCGAATCTTGGTTCGAATCTCACCCACGGCTACCAAATCAATGGTTTCAAGTACAGTATGACTCTCGTCCAAACGCTCTGCCTGATCCTGCGCAAAATAGCCAATCTTAACATTGTGCCCTATGTCGAGTTTTCCGGTATGGGCCAACTCACTCATGATGATGCGTGCCATGGTGGTTTTACCTTCTCCGTTACGCCCGACAAAAGCCACTTTTTCACCTCGTTCGATGGTCAGATCCACCTCATCCAATACTAAGAGATCACCATATGATTTGGTGACTTCATCTCCCTTAACTACGACGGTACCCGACCTTGGCGCAGGAGGAAACTTAATATTCAACGCCGAGTTATCAAATTCATCTACTTCTATTCGATCCAGCTTTTCCAATTGTTTGATCCTAGATTGAACCTGCACTGCTTTAGTAGCTTTATATCTGAATCGCTCAATAAACTTCTCCGTGTCTTCAATCTTCTTTTGCTGATTATTGAAGGCATTAAGCTGCTGTTCGCGCCTTTCTTTACGCAACTCAATAAACTTTGAATAGCTGGCTTTATAATCGTATATCCTGCCTAATGATATCTCAACGCTTCGGTTTGTAATATTATCCAGAAATGCCTTATCGTGGGAAATCAAAACAACTGCTCCGCTATAAGTCTTCAAAAAATCCTCAAGCCATTGAATTGAATCAATATCCAGGTGGTTGGTGGGCTCATCCAAAAGGAAAATATCTGGCTGCCCAAGTAATATCTTAGCCAGTTCAATACGCATTCGCCATCCTCCACTAAACTCTCCTGTATTTCGTGTAAAATCGCTTCGCTCAAAACCCAATCCTTTTAAAGTTGTTTCGATTAATCCTTCATGATTGGCCCCTCCTAGCAAATTAAACCGCTCTGTGAGTTCATTCAATTTATCCAATAAGGATAAATAAGATTCGGATTCGTAATCGGTTCTTTCTGCAATTTCAGTATTAATATCACCAATCTGTTTTTCCAGGCCCTTCAATTCAGCAAATGCCAACTCAACTTCCTCTACAACGGTTCGCGTATCGTTATACTTCATGTGCTGAGGCAAATAACCAATCTTCAATCCCTTAGGCATTGTGACTGATCCTTCAGTTGGTTCCTGATGACCTGCAATGATTTTAAGAAGAGTCGATTTACCGGCACCGTTCTTTCCTATTAGTCCAATCCTATCCTTGTTATTGATCAGGAAGGAAACCTCCTCAAAAAGCTTAAAACCACCAAAATCGACTGTTAATTGATTAATCGAAACCATTCTTAAAAAAATTTGTGCAAAGATAGCATAAAAAAGCCGATAGCAATTAGCTATCAGCTCCTGGTAAAATCTAATATTTTGAGAGAAAATTAATCAACGTGCTTAATCTCCAATTCATAATCAGGTTTGAAATTCAACACATACAATCCTTGATTATGAAAGCCTCCCCAACTGGATAATCGTCGAAAATTCAGCTGCGACTGAATGGCGTATGGATGGTGATGTTGAATACAGTATGGAAAATTCTTTCCATAATCACGAAGCGCCGTTATAAAGTAATAAGTAATATCGTGCCCCCATAAGCTGTAACGGCTTAGATTGGCTTGCACAGAAGCGGTCTGGAAAAAAGGCGACATGGCAATTGGCTCTGTTCCAAACCAATGACGATATGCATCAATTCGTTGCATATTTGTCGAGTCGGTATAATTGACTGCATAATAGCTAAACATATGGCCGTTCAGCTTATGAATATCTTCCGGATTTATGGTGTTATACTTCATCCAGTGTGGTAATCCCCACAAGGTCACATCAGCTTTGGTTTTATCAGCGGCACCTTTCACAGTAGTGATAATACGATTAACTTGAGCCTCTTCTTTAGACGGTATAATCACTGCATTTCCTTTTTCTGTAGCAAACATACGCTCCAGGCTTACCAAATCATCCTGTTTGAAGGTATATTCCACAAAATCAGGCACCTCACCATTTTTAAAGCTTTCCCAATAAACTTTATCTCGAATCACCCGGCTAAAACTTTGTTCAAATAAATTGTCCTTGTTTTCGGTACGAATCATTACCAATCGTTTCCCCATCGAACCTTCAATCATTCTTTTAGCTATTACATCGAACATTAATGTATCGCTTGGGTTAGCCTGAAACAATAATGGATTATTATTCATCTGACTGTTAACAGATGATAATGGATATACCATTGGAATGTTATAATGTTTCGAATAATCTGAAACCAACTTAAGATTAGATGAGTAAGCCGGACCAATTATCAGATCTACGTGACGTAACTCGGGCTTCTGCAACACTTCTTTTAGCTTAGTACTATCCGGTGCCGTATCATAAACAAATAAATCTACATTAACGCCTTCCTTTTTTAATGATTCCAAAGCCAGAAGGCTGCCTTGATAAAACTCAACAAATACCTTTGAACGCATTGACAACTTGCGCTTCTCATTTTCAACCAAAACAGTATCGCCATCTACTTCCTCATAGGTGTAATTTACTTTCCTGGTGGCTTCTACATTAAAAGGCATTAACAAGGCTACTTTAATGGAAGGTTGTAAAATGCTGTAATCATATTGGTCACATTCATGTAGGGTAAAGGGAGTAATGCTTAGCGTATCCACATCTGTTTCGTAATTTTCCTTAACAAGTGCCGATTCATAATATTGTTCTACCCAGGCTTTGTTTGGAACTTTAATTACCATTCCCTTTCTCCACCTCTCCAAGTCAATTCCATTTTCAGCATTGACTTTCTCAATCATATCCGCCGGCACATCATACTTTTTAGCAACCGAATACAGAGTTTCACGCCTTTTTATCTTATGATTGACTAAGACTGCATTGGCAAATGGATTTTGCTGTTTCGTTTTTATACTGGCTTTAGGGATACGGACTAAATAACCCAAAGGCAGATCGTCAGCCCTGATGGACTGATTTGCAGCTATTACCTCCGAGGTTTTTGCATTATATTTCTCAGCAATGCTAAACAACGTTTCTCCCGTATTGATACGATGGTATATAAAATCTGCATCTTCGCTGCCTGCGATCTCTTCTTTGACTTCTTCTATTTCTTTCTCCTTAATTCCAATAGGAATACGAATTAAAGTCCCTGTTGCCAAAACTCCTGATTCCAGACCTTCGTTATGTCTTATAATATCATTGATATGCAGATTATATTTTCGTGCAATTCCGTATAATGTCTCTTTAGACTTTACCTTATGAACGGTATAACCATCGTTATTCACCTGAAAGTCTGAACTTGGAACATTTTGTTTCGGTATCTTAATAATTGTACCTAATAGTAATTGATCCTCACTTCCGGGATTGTTTTCATAGATATCCTTTAAATCAACACGATAGCGTCTGGCTATATAGTAAGCCGTTTGCCCTTTCTCAACAGTGTGATAAATAAAAGCTTCTGAATTTAGTTGCTCTTCGGTACTATTGCGCCCCTTAATAACCGGCACCTTTATTATCTGCCCTACCTTTAGACCAAATGCAACTGAAGGATTTACCTCAATCAATTCCTTTTGTGACACACCATATGAAACGCTTATCCGGTAAATACCTTCACCTTTTTTTACTTTGTGCAGGTAATACTCGTTACCGTCAATAATGATCTTTTCCGTTCCTTCCGGTATGTTATCTTGAGCTTTGCCCGTCAGTAATGTAACAGGTAAAAATATAAGGGTAAGTGTTATTACAACAACTGCAATGTTCTTCATATGGCATTAAATCTGAATAAACCGCTATTGGTAAAAATGCTGCAATAGCGTTAAAGGTTCAAAAGTAAAAAAAAGCGATGAAACCCAATCACATTCTTATTGCAATTAATACTTCTTCACAGTTGGCTTTTTAGTCTGTTAATAGGTATCAAGGTGCAAGACATAAAACACTTCTACCAATCGCTAAGCGCATTAAAAGCCTTTGGCGGGTGTGAATGTATCCTGAAAGGACAAAATGTGAATAACCGCGTGTAAAACTCGCGGTAAGGATCTGCTATCCGATCTCAGCCCTGAATTGCCACTTGTACCGAATTAATGGGGTTGAAGATCATATTCACATTTTGACAAGCCTCCATCCAAGCATTGCATTAGCAGATTTTGTCAGGGACATTAAAACAGCATCATCTATTTGGTTAAAGAACTCTGATCTTTTCCCGCATTTTATTGGCTGGGCCAATGGATACGCAGCCTTGACTTATTCATATCGGGACAAAGACAAACTAATAAATTATATTAAAAACCAACAGCGTCATCACAAGAACGAAACTTTTGAAGAGGAGTATCGAAGAGTTTTAGATGAGCATAACATTAAAATTGAAGAGCGATATTTCTTAAAATAATTGGCGTTGTTCAACCCCATTCAGGGCTGATAACCGGGCATTTCAACTACCATCGGCGTAACCGATGGTTATTCATATTTTAGTCCTTTCAGGACAAGAGGCTTCATGAAACCTATTCAACACTCAGTTGTCCATTACTATTCAACACAATCTTTCCAATAAGCTTTTCCTGAGTTTGTGGATTAACCAACCCTTTAATAACAGGCGTTTTTTGTTTTAGTACTAAAGCTTCAACTTGTTTTTCGGTCAGTTTTTTACCCATGAATTCAAATGGGATACGCAAGCGACAACCATTTTTAAAATTATTGCAACCAAAAGCAGTCTTGCCTTTAACTACAACACCAACATTACAAACAGGACATGTCCAGGTTTCCGGTTCAGCAATTTCAAGTATCATTTTAAAGCTCGAATCCAGCTTAACTATACCATCAGTCTTAGTTCCTTCGTTCTCAAACCCCTTTATTTTTCCAGTCTGTCCTTTATGAATCAACTGCTCAATTTGCTTATCACTTAGTTTCTTACCTTGGAATTCAAAAGGAATGATTGTTTTGCACCCCTCTTTAAAACGAGAGCATCCCCAGGCACTATTTCCTTTGAGCATTTGCCCTTGTTTGCATTGTGGGCAGATTAACTCTTTTACCTTGGCTTCCTTTTTTTCTTTAGTTGCTTTCTTCTTTGGTTTTTCTTCCTCCGAAACAACTTCAATCTTCTTTTCGCTACGATCGTGCTTTACATGAAATACAATATCAGAAACCATTTGCTTCAGCTCGTTCATAAACTCACCAGCATCGTATTGCCCCTTTTCTATTTCACGTAATTTCTTTTCCCAGATACCCGTTAATTCAGCCGATTTCAGCAATTCATTCTTGATCGTATCAATCAATTGAATCCCAGTCACTGTAGGATGAAGGTTTTTACGAACCTTCGTGATGTATTTTCTTCTTAATATCGTTTCAATAATCGCTGCTCGTGTTGATGGACGACCAATCCCATTTTCTTTCATGGCATCTCGCAACTCTTCATCATCAACTTGTTTACCGGCCGTTTCCATCGCCCTTAAAAGAGTCGCTTCGGTATAAGGCTTGGGAGGTTGTGTTTCTTTTTCAATCAATAAAGGCTCATGTGGTCCTTTCTCACCCACAGTAAATTCAGGCATGATATCATCCTGCTTCTTTTCTGTTTCTTTGCCATCCATAAAAACAATGCGCCACCCCGGCTCCAAAAGCTGCTTGCCTGTTGCTTTAAACTCAACCCCGTTCACATCACCCATTACCTGTGTATTGGAAATTGTGGCATCGGGATAAAAAGCAGCGATAAAACGACGAGCTACCAACTCATAAACCAGCTTTTCATCACGATTCATGTTATTGGCATAAACACCTGTTGGAATAATGGCATGGTGATCCGTTACCTTTTTATCGTCAAAAACCTTCTTTGATTTTTTAAGCTTGGACTTTAATAAAGGATCGATCAATTGTGCGTGATCCTTCATTCCTTTTAGAATGTTTGGCACCTTAGGATATATATCATCACTCAAAAAAGTGGTATCCACACGCGGATAGGTTGTCAGTTTCTTCTCATAAAGTGATTGAATAGTCTTCAATGTTTCCTCAGCCGAAAATCCAAACTTCTTATTGCACTCCACCTGTAAGGATGTCAAGTCAAAGAGACGAGGTGGTGCTTCTTTCCCCTTCTTCTTTGAGAAGTCCTTTACTTCAAATTCATTTGTCTTAATGGTTTCGAGATAGGCATCCCCCTCTTCCTTCTTTGTAAAACGCCCCTTAGTTGCCGAAAAAACTACGTTACGGTACTTGGTTTTAAGCTCCCAAAATGGTTCTGGCTTAAAATTGTCGATAGCTTTTTGTCGCTCAACAATCAATGCCAAGGTAGGCGTTTGCACCCGTCCTATAGACAATACCTGTCCTTGCTGACCATATTTGAGGGTATACAATCTTGTAGCATTAATTCCCAACAACCAATCTCCTATTGCTCTCGAACTACCTGCAGCATATAAGTTGGCAAATTCATCGGCTGAACGTAACTTTTCAAAACCTTCACGAATGGCTTCTTCAGTCAATGATGAAATCCATAATCGCTTAACCGGGCATTTAGTACCGGCCTTATGTAATACCCATCGCTGAATCAACTCCCCTTCCTGGCCAGCATCGCCACAATTAACAACCTCATCAGCACCTTGCACCAATTTTTGTATGATATTAAACTGTTTTGCGATACCAGAATCACTAATAATCTTGATACCAAAGCGAGAGGGAATCATAGGCAACCATCCGAGACTCCAACGTTTCCATTCGGCCAAATACTCATGAGGTTCTTTCAGGGTACAAAGATGACCAAAAGTCCATGTAACCTGATAGTTATTACCTTCATAATAACCATCGCGCCTTGTTTTAGCCCCAACAATTTGGGCTATTTCATTAGCTACACTCGGTTTCTCGGCAATACAAACTATCATCAGGACTATAAATTTGAATTATGAGCGAATATACTATTTCCTAAAAAAATGTTTTTTTCGTTTTAGGAAAGAGTTATCAACAGACACAAAAAATATCTGATTATAAAAAGAATACATATTAATTCATCATTAAAAAAGAAGAAATCTATTCGTTTAAATCAGATTTTTATCAGTTTTTGCACCAAATACTAAAAAAAATTTGAGCTTATGTCAAAAATGTTCATACATTTGTCTCTGAACAATTATTTTTTAGACATGAGGCTGATAATTCCTAATATCAGTCTTCAATTAATTTTTTTATAATGAATAAAGGTACAGTAAAGTTCTTTAATGATTCAAAAGGTTATGGATTCATCAAAGACGACGAAACTAGCAAAGAGTACTTTGTACACGTAACAGGTCTTATCGACGAAATCAAAGAAAATGATGAAGTCACTTACGAGCTTCAGGAAGGCCGTAAGGGTTTAAACGCGGTAAATGTAAAACTAGCATAGATTAGATTTATATTTTAAGAGATTATTAAAAGCTGTTTCTTTTGAGACAGCTTTTTTTCGTTTATAACCCTTTCACAACGCTGCAATAGTGACCTTTCTCATCATCTGCCTTCCTTAATTTATTTATCTTGCCGTTTTGAAAAAATCACAAAACATATTATAATGACACAAGAAATAAAGCACGCAGAAGAATTGATTGATTTCATTCATCAAAGTCCAACTGCCTTTCATGTGGTTGCTAACACAGCCAAAGAGTTAGAAGCCAAAGGCTATCAATATTTGGATATTACCCTGCCCTGGAACATCGAAAAAGGAGGCAAATATTATACGACAAAAAGTAACTCGGCTCTGTTTGCTTTCCAGATCGGAACAAAAGAACCAGAAGACAATGGTTTTAAATTAATCAGTGCACATAGTGATTCACCAGGCTTTAAGATTAAACCACAACCCGAAATGTTGGCCGATGGCAAATACCTGAAACTTAATACAGAGGTTTATGGTGGACCGATTCTGATGTCGTGGCTTGACCGACCTCTATCGCTCGCCGGTAGAGTTTTACTAAAAGGCGATACTCCATTATCACCGAAATTTCAATTGGTTGACTTTAGAAAACCACTATTAATTATTCCAAGCGTTGCCATTCACCTAAACCGAAGTGTGAATGATGGTATGGAGTTAAACAAACAAGTGGATATGCTTCCGCTAATGGGCATTGTTAACTATACTTTTGAAAAAGACAACTACCTTTTAAATCTGATTGCTGAAGAATTGAAAGTGGATAGTTCTGAAATTCTTGACTTTGACCTGTTTGTTTATGAATATGAAAAAGGTTGCTTAGTAGGCCCAGAACAAGAATTTATCTCGTCTCCAAAGTTAGATGATTTAGCGATGGTACATGCAGGATTAAAAGCACTAATTGCCAATCAAAACACAGATACAACCAACATCCTTTGTGTTTTCGACAACGAAGAAGTGGGCAGTGTAACTAAGCAGGGTGCCGGCTCACCTGTATTGCGAAATATAATTGAGCGCATTATGGAAAAACTTGGTAAGTCGCAAGAAGATTACCAACGTACCATATATAAATCCTTTATGATTTCGGCTGATATGGCACATTCAGTGCACCCTAATCATCCTGAAAAGCATGATCCAGTGCTACACCCGGTAATGAATGCCGGACCAGTTATTAAGATACATGCTAATCAGAAGTACACCACTGATGGAGAAAGCGGAGCTATTTTTGAAAGTATTTGCAAGCTGGCCGATGTGCCTGTACAGAAATTTGTAAACCGCTCTGATATGGTAGGTGGCTCCACATTAGGTAATGTTTCTACAGGGAAAATTGATATCCGTACTGTTGATATCGGTAACCCTATGCTGGGCATGCACTCGGTACGTGAACTGGGTGGTACATCAGATCATACATATGTGACTAAAGCCTTTGAAACATTCTACAACATGTAGTTTCATGCCTCTTGATTAAAACATATTTCGGCAGTACTTACACAAGTGCTGCCGTTTTTATTAAAAATATTACTTTTACCAATCAAATGCCGGAGAGATGCATTAATTACATCATCGAATATTTCAATTTAAACCGTAAACTAGAGCACATGTTAAAAAATCTAATCATTCTATCTATTATAATTATTGCCCTGCAAGGGTGCAAAACGTCAACAATTTACTCCGACTATGATCCTAATGCTAAATTTGATAGTTATTCAAATTATATGGTAT
The DNA here is from genome assembly GCF_982718395.1 of Carboxylicivirga sp. Classification (NCBI taxonomy): domain Bacteria; kingdom Pseudomonadati; phylum Bacteroidota; class Bacteroidia; order Marinilabiliales; family Marinilabiliaceae; genus Carboxylicivirga; species Carboxylicivirga sp. Next base: position 4,124 of record NZ_CEXQWX010000113.1, on the reverse strand, counting down.
TGGAGCATATGAAATCGTTCCCGGTAAAAGAACAAGGTAAGAAATGGTTGCACAGTGCCATTAGCGGGCAAATGAATAATAGAGGTTATTCTGAGAGTAAAAGCCCTGACTTATTAGTTAAAATCATGATAAAAGCCAACACGAAAGAAACCACTTCTTTTGAGCATCATGACAACTTCTATTGGGGCGATAATTATTACTCATATGGTTGGGGTATCAATACGGGAATCAACCGTGTAAACTACCATACACATACCGAAGGAACAATCATTATTGATGTTATTGACCGAGAGAAAAAGGAGTTAATTTGGCAAGGTTCAGCTTCAGGCGCCATTAAAAATAAGAAAGCATTGACTGAACAATCTGTTAATCGAATTATCAAAAAGATATTTGCCACTTATCCTTTGGCTCCAGAAAAATAAAAACTCGAAAAGATAAAGATAACGGGTGATTCAACATTAAATGTGAGTCACCCGTTTATTTTGATAATTACTACATTTGCATCAAGCAAAAGCACAACTATGAATAAATCAGAACTTTCAGATACCGATAAGGCATTTTACCAGGATGGACTTCGACTCGCAGAAGCTGCTACATACGAAAAAGTTGAAGATAAGAAGTTGTGGCAAGCCACCCGGCAGGAACAAGATGCGATGGAGGGTCTGATTGGGGCTCTATCGGAAGAAGCTAAACGACACAATGTGACAATTGATTGTCGCAAAGGATGTAGTTGGTGTTGTCATCAACCCATATTTGGAGTGGCACATGAGTTTCATTATCTCTGGCAATTCATAAAACTCAATATGAGCGAAGACGAACGCAAGTCTGTTTTACAAACAGCATTTGATAACTATCAAAAACGTGGTCGATTATCGCAGGAAGAACTGGAGAAAAGCAAATTACCTTGTCCATTACTTAAAAATGGATCGTGCAGCGCATACCCTGCCCGCCCAATGGCATGCCGCATCTATTTATCTATGTCGGAAGACAGCTGCAGGAAATTCCATGATGAACCGGAGAATGAAAACAATTATCCTGCTCTCCTCGAATTTCCACTAAGAGCCGGACAGATGATGAACGAAGGATTTAGTGAAGGCTTAAAACCGGCCAATCTTAACAACAATGAATATTTAGTGGAAGAAGGTCTTTTAATAGCTCATAACAATGGTGAAGAAATCGAAGACAATGATCTGACCAGTCATCCACTTTTTAAACCATTAACCTAATATTTTCCTTACCCGAACCCTCAAAATATGCTCAACGAACGAAAGGCTACCATCAAGAGAGCCATCATCATCTCCACTCTGCTAATTTTAAATGTATTAGGAATTTACCTATACTACTATGTACTTATTTTTAATAGTATAGAAAAAGGTAAAGTATATGGAGAAAGCATTTTTAATGGTGGTCGTTATGAAATCTATACCTTGAAATATTTTTACAAGTATAAAGAAAATACCTACTTCGATAAAGTTGATTATGTGATGGTTCGAGATTTGCAGCTTGGCGATTCGATGGATATTAGGGTACTGAAGCCTTATCCTAAAAATCACATGGTTGATAAAGTTTATCGTGATCATTCTAAAACTTACCATTACCATTGTGATGATGGTTTTAAGATCATCTACAATGAGCACATCCAAAATCTTGACGATTATAAATCGAAAGAATCTAAAAGCATCATAACACCTGATGGCAATAGCATATTTATAAACGAAGATTGTACCTTAGAGCATATAAAAAATATATCTCAGACCATTGATAGAATTAAATTCAACAGAGGCAGTATCATCGACTATTATATGGCTAATGTAGGTAAAGATACAATCAGTCTTCGTGCGATATATTTTTACCTCAATGATTTCTCAACTGATGCTATGCCTTCAAAAGTAATGTATGGTGAATTAAAAAAACTATACCCCAATAAACACTTGCATTTATCTGTACTGGAAGCGGATAATCCCAAGAAGGAACGAGTATTGGATGCAGACTGGTAATGCATTCTAATTTCAATCAGCTATTGACTTTGACATAATTTTATCCGTATTTGAATGTTTAGTTTCCATTCAAACCGATATTGCTATGTCTGAAAACAGTACCCAAACACTGACATTAAATCGCCAAAATACATCAAGCCGCATCCTCACTAAACGCATTAATAAAGAGACAATCACCGATGCTCTGCGCAGGGAACTGATTGAAGGTCTTCAGGCTTCAAGAAAATACATTTCAAGTAAATTTTTCTATGACGAATATGGATCAAGGCTTTTTGAATGGATTACACAACTCCCAGAATATTATCCAACTCGCACTGAAAAGGATATCATCAAAAAATATGCTGACGAGCTGTTTGGTCAATTGAGCCATATTAACCTGATTGAACTGGGAAGTGGCGATTGTTCGAAAATTTCATTGGTATTAAACGCTATTAATCCTGATAAGTTAAACAATATCATCTACTACCCTATTGATTTCAGTCAGGCATCCATCGAACAAAACCGTTCAGTTTTAAATCAAACCTTTCCTGAACTAAAAGTAAAGGGAATCACCGGTGACTTTACTCAATTAAACAGTCTGCCCAATGAGCAACCACGCATTATCTGTTTCTTTGGCAGCACCATTGGTAATTTCGAACCGGTTGAAGCGGAAAATCTACTCATACGAATACAAAAAATAATGAATCCAGGCGATCAGCTAATCCTGGGTTTGGATTTAGTCAAAGATATATCTGTTGTTGAAGCCGCATATAACGATAGTCAGCGCGTTACAGAGGCATTTAATAAAAATATACTTCGTGCTTGTAATAAACTGATACATACCGACTTTTTCATACCAGATTTTGACCATCTTGCTTATTTTAACAAAGAACTTAACCGGATCGAAATGCACCTGGTGGCCAAAAGTGATATGAAAATTTCATCTCCTTTGATCAAACAGGATTTAAGATTTATAAAAGGTGAAACCATTCATACCGAAAATTCTCAAAAGTATACTGAGAAAATGATAATGGAACTAGCCAAAAAATCGGAGCTTACTTTAAATAAAATGCTCTTTGACGAAAATAAATGGTTTACGATTATTCAGTTGGTTAAGTAATTCTAAAGCTTTTAACAGCTCACCATCAATAATCGATTCATACTTTAAAGTAAACAAAGGGATCGACGCACGTCTGATAGCTCGCTTGCAATCGAAACCACAAACTTGAAGACAAAGAGAAACAACGCTGTGTTTTGGATATCCCTAGCACAAACTGTGAAAGCCGGATGCCACATATTAGATACCCCTCTCGCAAACCACGGGAAGCAATGCCACACATCAAATACCTCTCGCGCAGATTGCAGGAGTAGAACGCCACACATAGGATATCCCTCTATCAGATTGCAGGAAGAGATGCCACGCATCGGATACCTCTCTCACAGATTGCAAGAGTAGAATGCGATACATAGGATACTCCTCTCGCTAACTGCAGAAAGCAATGCCACGTATCAGATGCCCCTCTCGCAGATTGCAAGAGTAGAACGCCATACATTTGATACCCCTCTCACAGGCTGCAGGAAGAGATGCCACGCATCGGATACCAGTCTCATAAACAGCAAGAAAAGAACGCAACGCATTAAAGAAATCAAATAATGAAATTAAAACTCTTTTATGCCATCCTTCCTCCCACTAATATTCCTATTTTTGCATTCGCTAAGGTGCCTAATGCTTAAAATGGGAATCCGGTGCTGTTTTAACAAATTCCGGAGCTATCCCCGTAGCTGTAAGCCTCAATTAATGGTTTTGAAAATGCCACTAATTACAAATGTAGTTGGGAAGGTACAAAACTGAGGTAAGCCAGAAGACCTGCCTTAGTAATAACCCGAGTTCGACGTAAAATTTTGAACTCAGAACGCTTACAAATAGTAATATTCCAGGGTATATTGACGAAAGAATAGTGGCTATTTTGAGTCAATTACACGAAGAAGATTGCTGTTTGTAAGTGGAATAAACAAGCTTTGAATAAAAAACAGATTTACTGCGGCAAATTTTATCGCAATAGTGTACTATTCCTCTAAAATTATTTCTTGTAAATCAGTCTTTTATTTCAATCTGAGTTTTAAAATTTCAATCGAATTCGGGTTAAT
>NZ_CEXQWX010000112.1:0-20179 GCF_982718395.1 Carboxylicivirga sp. | reverse complement strand
TTCGCACAGCATATCCGTCGCAGCAATTTAATCATGTTATTCTTTGTGTACCTCAGGCTAATGATACAATATGGCTTGAGTGTACTGATAATACAGCTCCGTTTAATTATCTGGGTACATTTACGCAAAATAGGACGGTGTTATTAGTTGATGGCGAGCAAAGTCGTCTGACCAGGACGCCTGCTTTAAATAATGAACAAGTTGTCAATGATTTTAATACTAATGTTACTGTAGACAATGCAGGAAAGGTTTCGATAAGCTCAAAGGGAGTTGCGAGAGGGATGATGTTTAGTTATTTAAAAGGTCTTAATGATGCATTGCCCGAAAGGGATAAGATTGATTATTTGGAAGAACTCGAACTTTTCGAAAATAGTGATATTCAAAGTTATCAAATTAAAAGAGGAGACAGGGATTCGTCGTTGATAGAGTTAAAACTGGAAGCCAGGCTAAACAACGCTGTTGAAGAGATTGGTTCACGATTATTACTTAAACCGATTCGCCCGGTTTTGTTCAAGCTTGATAAGCCGGAAAACAGAACGCAGGAATTACGATTTTACTATCCGTATTGCTACAGCGATACAATTGTTTACAACCTGCCACGTGAAATAACGAGCGTTTCCGGTATAAAACCATTAGAAATTGAGTCGGAGTACGGATATTATAAGAAAGAACTGAGTATTGAAGGTCAACAGCTGAAGATTTATCGGTATCTGGAGGTTAAAGCCGGTAATTATCTGTTGGATGAATACCCTAAAGTATATGCTTTTATCAATTTATGTACGTCGGCTGAGCGTCAAAAAGGAATTGTAAAATATTTATAATACACACCATAAAAGTCCCGAAACTATGAATTTTAGTTTATTCACCATTGTATTGTTTATTACATGTTGTCTGTATGGAAAGGCTCAGGATATTGAGTTTGGTTCATTACGCCCTTTAGATGTTGAACTGAGGGAATGCAGCTTTGAGAAAGACGCACCTGCACTAGTGTTATTTGATAAGGGTAACTCTTGGTTTGTGCAGGATGACGGAGGTTTTATTCTGAGATTTGATCGCCATGTTCGCATAAAGATCTTTAATGAAGCGGCATTTGATAAAGGTGAATTTGAAATACCCTTATATCATCGTGATGGTGACAGGGAACAGGTTATGGATATTGAAGGATTTACTTTTAATGTTGAAAATGGAAAGATGGTTAAAACACCGCTTGACCCTAAAAGTATTTATAAAGAAGAAATAAACGAATATTGGTATGGCAAGAAATTCGCTATGCCCAAAATAAAGGAAGGATCGATCATAGACGTGAAATATACTATTTACTCTCCTTATTATAGTTTTTTACGCGACTGGGAGTTTCAAACGGATATACCAACCTTGTATAGTGAGTATAAGGTAAGTATGATCCCGTTCTATTCGTATCGTTACAGACTGCAGGGTGCTACTAAAGTTGATCATTTCAAGAATTACGAGAAAAAAGGTCTGGGACGCACTTTTTCAGGTATTCCATTTGTTGATATGGTTTATGAGTTTGGATTGAAAAACATACCGTCGTTTAAAGATGAGGATTTTATATCGTCAAAAAATGACTATGTAAAAAAGATCGATTTTCAGCTTGCTGAAATTAATTATCCATCCGGATATAAGAAGCAGTTTATGGACTCCTGGCCATCGTTAGCTAAGGAAATGTTAGACTATCATGGATTCGGAAAATATATTAAGAAATCAGAGAAATGGGGTACAAAGAATCTGGCGCATCTAAAAGATAAGCCAGAGAAGGAGCGTTTAAACGACGTAATTGAGTATATGAAGCAAACTTACAAATGGAACGGATACACAGGTAAGTATGCTCAACGAAGCTTCAAGGAGTTTAATGATAAACTAACTGGAAATATTGCGAATATCAACCTGGGAACTATTGGTGTTCTGCGTGCTTTAGATATGAACGCAGTTCCTGTGATAATCAGCACCAGGGATAACGGAAAGGTGAGTGATTCGTTTCCGTATGCCCAGTTGTTTAACTATGTGTTAATATTGGTAGAGGTGGATGGCAAAAAAGTTTTGGTTGATGCCACACATGATTTATGTCCAAACCACATGATTCCTTCCAGGTGTATTAATGGTAAAGGTTTTATTGTGGAGGAGGATAGTGAGACATGGGTTAGTATTACCAATAGTGCCTTTTCGATGGAAGAGATTAACCTGACGATGACTGTTGATGCTGACCAAGGTGAATTGCAAGGTGTTTGCAGAACTAAATGTACCGGTTATAAGGCACTTTATGAGCGCGAGGAATATCTCGATGATCAGGATGAGTTTAAGGAAGATATAAACAATAAAGGGCTGGAGATTGCTTCTGAAATCAAGGTTAATAATATCAGTGATAAGTCTTTGCCATTTAAGTATAGCTATGAATTTACAAGTGACTTTGATCAGATTGACGATCAACTAATCATATCCCCATTTGTGAATTTGCCTCAACAGGAAAACCCTTTTAAACAGGAGAAAAGAGAGTTGCCGGTTGACATGGTATACCTGAGAGGCAATCGTTATATAGCAACCATTCAATTGCCTGAAGGTTATCTAGCTGACGATTTACCAACCGCAAAGAGCATCAATAATGAGAATGTGTCCTTTAATTATAATGTTGCGGTTAAGGAAAAGATGATCCAGATAATTGCAGCATATAGTTTTAAAAAACAGAGCTATACGGCCAGCGATTACAAAGAGCTCAAAAACTTTATGAATACGGTTACCTCAAAAGTGAATTCCAAAATAATTTTGACAAAAGAGGAGGAAGTGGCTGGTTTGTAGATATAAAATATACAGGTTTATTATATTGTTCATATATGGTGTAAGCGCAATAGCATACCTAATAGCTATTGCGCTTATGATTTCGTTTAAGATAGTACTTTGCTAAATTCTTTTCTAAATTCCTCTGCATCGTAATACACACGCATATTCTGGATTTTCTCATCTACTATTTCGTAGATCTCGGCCATATCCATCGTCAGGGTATTACCTGCCGGGGTATTAACAACGAATGTACCTTCTAAACAAACCCATTTCCCTTGCTCGAAATGTGTCTTGGGTTTATATTCCTTTACCAATGGAAAAAAGTTCTTATTTAATTCAATATTGGCTTTCTTCCCTATAACAGTGTCAACCGGACCCTTGAAGATTACATCTTCTGCAAATAAGTTTTGCCAATCATCCGTTCCTCTTTCAATAGATTGTTGAAACTCTTGTACGATTTGTAATGCTTTTTTTGTCATTTTTTTAGTTTTTAAATTGTTTACTATGCTTTAGACAAAATGGCTAATGATTTCGGACGAGTTTCAAGAACTTTTTTTTCTTTTCCCATTTCAACCCATTTTTCGGCAGAGGACAGCATATAGTTGTGCATATTGAAGTTTGGAGCATTTAAGGGATTAATACTCTTTACAATTTCAATTCGCAGGTTTAATAAATATTCCTTGTCAGGATTATTATTTTCTCGTATTAAGCGGAGCTTGTTTAGTTGTTCCTCAATATTTTGCTTTTTATTTAGCTGACCTGTTAATGTTGTGCATTGATGACAGACACCTTTTTTGTTGACAAAAGAACAGCGGTTATCAAATATTCGAATCATGTTTTTTCGGGCATTGGCAATGGCGTGTTTTACCTTGCCTTCCGACAATCCAGTTATTTTAATTATTTCATGAACCTTAAAGTTGTGAACCTCTTTAAGTAAAAGACAAATTTGTTGTTCAGTTTTCAATGTTTTATTGATACAATTAAAGCAATAAGTAAGATGCTCTTTTACTTCGTATTGTTTGTCGGGTGTTGTTTCAAAAACAGAAACCATTTTATCCCACAGTTCTGTGGACTGTTCATGTAAATTAGCTCCGTAATCCTGCGTGTTTTCACTCCACCGTTTAAGTTTTGTCAAATGATTTCTGGCCTTGTTTAAAGCAATTGTAAAAACCCAGGTTTTATAGGAGGATGTATTCTTAAACGTTTCTATCTTGTCGAAAACCTGGATATATGTATCCTGGATTATATCTTCTACATCTTGCTTGTTGGTTAATAGACGATATAAAAAGGAAGATAACTGTTCTTTAAATTCTATAAACTTTTCCTGGTATTCGATTTTCATACAAACTTAATTTATTAACTCAATTTGCATTTGCATGTATTGTTGAGTATTACAATACACCTACTTATCAAAGAACCACGAAATTTTATAATTGTTTTGAGTTTTAATTTAGCACAGTGTTCATCAAAATCATACTCTGGTTCAAATAATTTTGACGGAAGAGGAGGATGTGACTGGTTTGTAGGTGAGTAATCACTTATGCATCATATATAACAAACGGCTGGCGGGTTATTGACCCACCAGCCATCTGCTTGATTACTCATTATTTTACTTCGAAAGTGTTTTTGCAAATTCTTCTATGGATAGTTTAGGTGCACCGAGTACTTTCCAGGTAGGTTCAGAAACCTGTTCTTCTTTTAATTGTTCCACATAAGTAAGCATGTGTTCCATAAATTGCTCCTCTTCTATGCTTGGAAGTCCAATGTGTTTAATTGTTTCCATAGGATATTCTGAAACTTTTATGTTTGGATTATAAACACTCAAGAATCTTTTGGCAGCTTCAGGAAAACTGATACCTTCTGTTCCTTGTACTGTAAATGATTGATTATATGCTTTTTCATTTTCAATGGCATTATAAATGTTTTCAGCTAAATCTATCGTATTCGTAAAAAATACGGGGTATTTATGATCGCCAATGATTGCAAATTCTTCACCTTGAATAAATGTCGGGAATGAATCCAGAAAGACTGAGCAGTGAAAATAGGTATAGTTTAACCCTGATTTTTTCATGTGTTCAATCGCTGGTTTTCTAATTAGGTTAGTATTGTATTCCATTCCTTTCGAAGCAAACTCGGGGTTAGATAAATCTATTCCTACAATTTGCATAACATGCTTCACACCTATGTTCTTACTGATGTCAACAACATTGATTATTCCCTCTCTTTCTGTGTGGAATGGAGCGTTTTCGTCCCATGAGGTTGTATTTAAATTTAAATAGATTGTTTCAGAACCTGTTAAAGCTTCTTTAAGGCTTGCTTTATCAGAAACGTCTCCATATAAAATTTCAACATTTTCCGGTAACAGCTCTTTGGCTTTTACTACATCTCTTACGACAGCTTTTACACGGACCCCTTTGTTATTTAATTCTTTTGTTATTGATGAACCTAGCGTTCCAGTTGCTCCGATAATTGTTATTTTTTTCATCTTTTCTAAATCTTAATTACTTAATTTGATACCTATTATCCCGATGATGATTAGCGATAGAAATAAAAGTTTGTTCCAGTTTAATGCATCATTAAAGAAAATTAATCCCATTAATATGGTTCCACTGGCTCCAATTCCTGCCCAAACCGCATAGGCAGTACCCATTTCTATTGTTTGCATAGACTTTAGTAACAATCCAAAGCTTAAAGCTCCAAATACAAAGAAGCCAACAATACCTTTCCAATTAGAAAAGCCTTCAGATAACTTCATGGAAGTAGTAAATCCAACTTCAAATAACCCGGATAACAATAAAATGATCCAACCCATAATAAACTGTGTTTTAGATTACAGCACAAAACTAGAGTTGGAAGATATGATTTCTTTTTACCTATGTTAAAAAAAGAATTATTTTTCAGATCGGATACGACTAAGAGTCACTTGAGTTATTCCTAAATAGGACGAGATATGACCTAATTTAACTCTTTTAAGAAGTTGTGGAAATTTATCGATCAGTGATAGATACCTGCTTTTAGCATCAGTGAATTGAGTTAGCAGTATTTGTTCCTCCATCTCTAGCAACGCATATTCTGCCAGCTTTCTTCCAAAATTAGCCATTTCCAAGTTGGTTGAAAATAATTCCAATAGTTTAGATCTGCTTATTTTTAGTACAACTGAATCTTCTAATAACTCTATGTTTTCAAGGGAGGGCTTTGAGTTTATAAAGTTACCAAGAGAAGCAGCAACATCTCCTTCAAATCCAAACCAATGGGTTACATCTTTACCATCTTTATTGATGTAATAACTCCTCATCGCACCACTTTTAATAAAGTACACAGAATGGTGCACCTCACCTTCATGAATGATGACTTCACCTTTTAATCTGGTTTCCTCAGTCATAAATGAATGTAAAAGATCAAAATTTGCAAATGATAATTCATATCTGTTCAAAAAGATCTCTTTAATCGAATCCATAACAATTTTTAATTATCCTTTACTGTTAACAACAAAATCAACCATATGGCTATCCATTCAAAAGCTTTATACCTTGTTGTTCTTTGTCCTTTAACAATCACTTAGTTTTAAAGTTGAATTTCGTAAATGTAGCAAACGCCTGTTATTGTATCTTTAAAACATCTTGAACCTTGGTCAAAAGTATCATTCCTACTATACCTTATTGAGTTTTCAGATGGTTTAAACCAAGTTGGAGCATCGTCTGGTTTTGTCCAGTCTTCTTTGTCAATGGAAATATGGTTTTGCTTTAAAAATTCGTTCCACCATCTATCACTCGGCTTAAATTCTAAATACATTATATATTCTCTTGTCCAGTGTGCAGATTGCCAATACTGGCCTTTTAATAATTCGAAATCTGTTGGAGCGTTTGTCCCTGCCCAGTATTTATAAGTTTCCTGTGGATTGTTCGTCTTGATTTCAAAACAACTTGTCAGTATAATTGCAAGCGATAATCCGGCTATAGTCTTGGTTAAATTATTTAAATTCATTTTGTAATCAATCTTTCATTGTTATTCCCCACTTCTAAATCCTTCTTGAGTTTTAACAAAATCAGATAACTTTTGAAATATCTCAATATCAAAAGTTAGTTTATTTCAAAATAAGGCTTACCGGCTGATTCGCCTTGATTTCAAATTGAATAGTATTGTTTACAATTTCAATTGCCTTATCATTAATCTTTTCGCCTCTCAAATTACACCAATAGGCATTTTTATAGTTTTTACTTTCCGGCAGGGTAACTTTACATGGTCCACTTTTACCTGCCTGTTCCCATAAACGAAGCAATTTTCCTTCCGGGGTATCTTTATATGCCGTTACTAAAACTCCTTTCTTGTTTACAGATATACCTTGTCCTGATGGAAGACTTTTCCTTTTTGGACCATCATAGAAAACTCCTTTAAGAGGTATTCGGGTTTCTTCGGATGGAGTAATAAAAGTTGATTCAGAATCATATTTGTTATAGCTCCAGATAAACATTTTTGAAGAAAATGATCCTTCAATCCATTCTGTGAAATTTGTTCCCCATTGCGTATTGTATAAATTAACAAATACCTGCCCGGTTTTTAGGGATCTTTTTTGTGAGAATTTAAAAAGCCCTTGCGCGTCTATGCTTACACCTGGTGATGTGGGGCAATTTAACGCTGCACCTTTTCCTGTCTTATCAAACATTGTCATGGAGGTATTTAGAAAGTAAAAATCTGAATTTGTGTTTTCAACAAGCTCTCTTTGCGGGTCAACTATACCTCCGGTACGATATAATCGATATTCGGGTTTATCTATATCAAATGGAAATGAAATCCATCCTGCTTGTGGTTGTGCTGCAGGTTTCTTGCCATCAACACCCCAATCTATTTCTATGTATGGTTGATCTTCATATAGAGTATAAGTAACCATGTATCTTTGTGATTCCTTGTTGTTTAATTTCCCGAAAACAGTTGCTCGAACAGCATTATTCATGTTCAGATAAACTATTTTTTCGCAAGTTCCTCTATAAACCTCAGTTTCTTGTTGTGGTACTGAAGGACGAATCATCTCATCATTGGCCCAACTTTCTGAACCCTTTTTCACATATGCCTTATTGTAAATATCAATTTGTTTCTGTCCTGCTTGTTCCATAAAGTATTCCCCAAAACCTTCATGACTTTTTACATCTACCAGTTCTTTTTTGTTCTGTTTGTCGAAAGCAGAAGATAAAATCCCTTTTTGTGGATCAATCTTCAATTTAAAATATTTGTTTTCCAGCAGGTTATTATCTCTGTCAATTTTTAAGTGTGACTTGGTTTTTATTGGCTCTAATACCGGAATATAAGTTTTATATCCCATAGAAGGTATCGAATCTGAATCGAAAGAAATCAAGTTGTAATCTTCATACACAGGTAATACCTTTCCCGTAGATACATCCTTAACTCCATATATTTTAAATTTCTTTTGATATACTCCTGCAAAGAAACTAACCCTACCTTTTCTTGACCATGGCAAGGGATTATAAACTACAATTTTTTTACCATCAACATTAACAGAAGATGCAAGTTGCTTTAATTGTCGTTTCATTAATGGAACAATAATCTTTTCAGCACTTCTGATACGATTCCCTTTTTCATACCATGTTCCTTCAATAAAATCATAGTTCCCTAATGATTTATTTATTTTAAATTCATCGTTATAGGTCCATTTGTGTTGATTTGAATGTGTCATGGCAGCACCAAAAGTATGCTCTTCATAAAGAATCATATTTTCTACGGCTTTACTAATTTGGTTTTCAATTGGATTTGCAGACATCCCCCAATCACGCATTTGTGAATTCAGCATTTCTGTATTATAGGTTTCACGTTGCAGAAATTTACATAAGCGGGTTTCTCTGGGCATTGACATATAACCATGTATCCATGTATCAGGCATGTCTCCTGATATAACCGGAAGATCTAATTCTTCTTTCACTAATAAGTCATGAAAATCTGAGAGACGACCTGTTTTAATGTTTACATTGGGCATTTCTTCTTTTGCTTTTTTTAATAATTCAGCTACTTCATCAGGGCTGGGTGCCCCTGTATTTTCATGTGTGTGAATCATTGCCAGCCATGTCTTATGTGGCCAGTTCTCAGGAGGAAGAATGCCGGAACCGTAATATTCTGCCCAATAAAGAGTCAACAGACGTGATCCGTCAGGACCTTGCCACCAGAATAACCGGGGAACATCAGGTGAAGTAGAACCCGGATTACAGCCAATGTGAAGAAAATCAACGCCGGCATTTTTGAGTACTGTTGGCAATGCACGTGAGTGACTCGGCACATCGGTTAACTTGGCATCACGTGCTTGTGGCAGGTTGTATGTTGAGTTTATTTCGGAAGCATAAGTTAATCCACGAACCAGATTTTCAAGGTCGCTGGCCTCTGTTTCAAAAGTTACGGGTAAGGCATGAGGAATAATACGTCCTTCTTTAATGGCTTTTTCTAATCTGGTTTTATTTTTATCAGAGCAATTCTCAAGCATATATTTTAATGGCCAGGCTGGAATAGTCCATACAAATTGTTCTGATTCAGGCAATATTGAAGTTTCATCAATAGCTTTCAATGTTTTATCCAACATATCATTACTATATTCATAAAGAACTCCTTCTGCCCAATTGGTGTATCCAATATCAACATGCATTTTAAATACAACTACTATATCTGTTACGCTGCTTTTTGAATGATTTTGAGCGATTTCAGGTTTAGCAATTTGTGCGCTAAGGCCTAAATTTATTGTAGCAAAAAAAATCAGTAAGTAGTATTTCATAACCATTGCCATTATTTATTTAAACTCCGGTAAGAGACGATAATCTGAATTTATTTACGCAAAATGATTATAACGATTGGCAATAAGAACATAGGGCGCTTTAAAGTTCCAGCTTATTAAATTTTCTAGCCATTTATTAATTGTTATATCATTCAAATTTAATACTTTCCGTCCAATGTTTTTAGTTGTGTATTAGGGGCTGGCTTTCTTATCTCTGTCCCAAATCTCACTATACAATGCCATAAGTATTTTAACATTTGTAAGTTGTCATGTTGTCTGCTCATTTGCATTGCTGCTTTTCCAAGTAGATATGCATTTAACTTACCATTTTGTCCAAATTTCTCAGCATAAAATGGTACTTTATTCCCTCTAAAATTATTTGGAAATTCAGAAACCTTTAATTCGAGACCTGAATTCCATTTTATTTCAATGTAGTATTTTTCACACAAGACTTTTAATTGAGATTCAATGTCAGTTCCTTTATATGAATAATCAGCAATCAATGTATCAATATCGTTTCTGAGTGAGATATCCCCATGGACCTGTGCTTCAATATAGAAATCTAGATTTTTTGAAGCCTTCCTATAGTATTTAAATTCTGAGGAATGTGGAAGCTTACTGTTTATTAATTTTAAAAAATCAAGAACATTGGTACCTATCTCTCCCAATGCCGTTCCTCTTATAAATAAGTCATTTAATAATCCAGCATTTATTAATTCAAAACTGTCTATTGTCCCAATTTCTTTAGGTGAATTGTGGGTGTCTCCATATGTAAAGGTTGTTCTTTGTTTAATCTCAGGTTTTAATAGGAAATAGCATGACCCAAATCTAGGAGAAGGTCCATCTTCTGTCATTGTCAAATTTAATGAACCATATTTTGGACGTTCAGAAGGGGTTGCAGTCTGATATGCACCTTTAAAAACCTTGTTTTCCCAAATATCACGCTTCCCTCCGCTATAAGCAGAAACGCTTCCTGAGGAAATATTTGTTTCAAATTGATTTCTGTATTTTCCAAACTGAATCATTCCCTCAATCACGTTCGTATCCATTGAAATTAGGCGGTCAGGATGAAAATGTAGTGCAATTTGCGAATGCTTCAATATATTCTCATTATACTCTGTAAAAATATACTTATCAATATTGGCCTGATACAAAATCATTTCAATTGTATCAATGTATTTGCTTTTTCTCGAATTTATATATTCTGAAATATTTTCAATCGCTATTTTTTGTGACTTTGTTAATTTCAATGTCTTTATCATTGCATCTCAAGCTGTTTGTTAAAGCACATAGTTTACAAATTTATAAGCACATGCTTTACACTAAATTAGTGCTTAACCTTATTGCAGATTCTTTCTTTCTTAAATTTGGTTCCTCTTCAATAACGGTATTTGAATATTATTTCTGCTTAATCTGAGGAAATTTGTCTTTCACTAAATTCAATTCTATTCCAAATTCAAGGTATGCTTTTAGTCCGTCTAATACAGTTGTAAATCCACCTGTATTATTTTTAATTACTTCAATTAGGTCATTTCCGGTTTGGTGAAATCCATAGTTTTTAATTGTCACATAAGTCGTTTCTTTGGATAATTCCGAAAATTCAAAATCCACGCTTGTTGCCGGATTGTCCCATTCAATTGTTATTTTCTCATTTGCTAAAAGTTCAACTACTTTTATTTGCTCTGAAACACCGTACATTTCCCATTCCCAGGTAACTGTTTTACCCTTTTCAAGTTTTCCACTGGACTTTGTGAACCAGAATTCGGTTGTTATACTTGGGTCAACAAATGCTTGAAAAACTTCCGAAATAGATTTCCTTACCATCATTTGGCATTCTACTATTGGTCCTTTTATTTCTTTCATATATTGTCTGATTTCTATTTGTTCTCAACTTGAATTCTCAGACTAATCTGTAGTTCATTAATGCACATGGTTTACAAACCTTGATATTTAGTACTCTGCTTGTCATTAACGTTACGAAATGTTGTAAGCCGTTTTATCTATACTCAGGATTTTCAAAGTTCCAACGTGTTCCATCATCCCAATCTTTTCTGGAATTACCATATTGAGGGTATCCGTTATTCTCTTTTAATAATTTTGCAAGATGCATTAAATTATAAGTCATGAATGTAGTGTTTCTGTTTGTGAAATCATTTTCTGAAGCTTTTGATTTTTTATCTAAATAGCTGGGACCAGGACCTACTTCACCAATCCAACCACAATCAGCTTGAGGAGGAATTGAATATCCTATATGCTGCAAGGCATATAATATCCCCATAGCACAATGTTTTACGCCATCTTCGTTTCCGGTAATTATACAACCACCAACTTTTCCGTAATATAAGTATTGTCCTTTCTTGTTTTTGTCACCACTCATACTATAAAGTCTTTCAATGAGCATTTGAGCAACCGAAGATTTTTCACCAAGCCATATAGGGGTTCCAATTATTAAAATATCGGCATCAAAAATATCTTTGAATAACCCCGGCCAATCATCCTTTTCCCAATTAAACTTTGTCATGTCAGGATACACTCCGGTAGCTACATCATAGTCAACAAGTCTTAGTTGGTGAACATCAATCCCTTCTTTCTCCATTATTTTTATAGATACATCCATTAACCCTTGAGTGTGACTGATTTCTGGTGTACGTTTCAATGTACAATTAACATACATTGCTTTGAGTCCTGAAAAATCAATTTTGTCCATATTGCAATATTTTTAAGTTATACATTGTTATTTTAGTCGGAATTATTTCAAGTGGCTTACAACGCTTAGTTATTGTAGCTGGTATTTTATTTATTCATTCGCTTAGCATTTTTCGCATTGTCTTTCTCACAAGGAAAAAACGAACTATCCCAATGGTAATAATTATTAAAGAAGCAGAAATAAAAAAATAGCCTAGTTCCATTAAACTATGTAAGGCTTCAACTTTAATAACAGCAATTCCTGAACTCAAGAAAACAGCGAAGGTTCTGAAATATGCTAGAAAAGTTCGTTCATTTGCTAATTTGGTCCTTGCTAAAGCTAAATAGTCTGAATTATTCATTGTCAATTTAGTTTAAACCATTAAAATATAATCTGAAGCAGATTTGGAATGAATAGCTGTTGTATTAAATACTGGAATTGGTAAGTCTTTATCCTTAATCATTAGAGGGAATTCAGTACAACCTAAAACAACCCCTTCGGCTCCTGCTTCAATCATTGATTGAATACTATTAATAACAAACTTTTTTGATTTCGAATTTATATTGCCATATGTTAGTTCTTTCTGAATTATTCGGTGCAATTCAATAATTTCATTCTGATCTTTGGGCATAATAACCTCAATTCCATTCTTTGAGAATCTTTTCAATAGAAAGTCCTCTTCCATGCTAAACCTTGTACCAATAAAACACACTCTCTTTAAACCTTTTTTCAGAATTTCTTTTGATGTAGAATCTGCGATATGAATAATTGAAATATTAATTTCAGATTCTACCACATCAAATATTTTGTGAGGTGTATTCGCACAAAATATCAATGCACTAGCACCGCATTGCTCAAGTCGCTTGGCAGATTCAACAAACAATGCTGCGATTTTACTCCAATCATTTTTAATTTGAAGCTCATGTATAAGAGCTTGGTTCTGATTAAATAAGATTAATGGAGGATTCGTATTATTTCCAAAATGATCATTAATAGTTTGATTAATATTTCGGTAATACTCAATTGTTGAATGCCAAGAAGTTCCTCCGATTAAACCAAGTGTTCTCATTTAATTTTTATTAGTTACAACGGTTAGTATAAGAATGGTAGCCTATTGCGTGGTACTTTCCTGTCAAGTTACAAGAAAGATGAAGCGAGCTACAACTCTTTAATTCTCTACTATCTCGGCTATTATTTTTATACATTGTTAGCTTTAGTTTCATCAGTTCTTAAATGTAAATCAATTTGAGGGAATGGGATCTTAATATTATTCTCTATAAATTTTCTGTTTATAATTTTTCTAATATCACTTTTGACCTTTTCAATTCTAAAAATATTTTCACTGAAAAACAGAATCTGGAAATCAAGTGATGAATTACCAAAGTTCAAAAAACGAATATCAATTAAATCCCTGTTAGTTACCTCTTCATGTTCATATGTGCTTTCTTTTAAAATCTTCATAACAAGATCAACATTACTTCCATAAGATACTCCGATGTCAATTTTAAATCTTGTGTTTTTTGTCTGATGACTCCAGTTTATCACTTTATTAGTTGTAATTAAAGAATTTGGGATAATTAACGAAATATCATCCCGGTTTAACCCCTTTGATGTCCTAAGTCCAATTTCTTGGAGTTTTACAACATCGCCGTCAATTTCAAGAATATCACCTACCTTGATGGATCTTTCGGAGAGCAAAATAATGCCAGATACAAAATCATTAAATGTTTGCTGGAGACCCAATCCAATTCCTACAAGAAGTGCTGCTGAACCTGCTAAAAGCAAAGTAAGTTTAAAACCAACAGTTTCAAGTATTAATCCTAGTGCTATAACCCATATAACATACTTAATAATTTGAAATAATGCATAAGTATTACCTAAATCAATTTCTCTTGACTTCCGTCTTCTAAACAGTGCTTTCTTGACTAGCCATAGTATTATGTAGGTAATCAACAAAATAAAGAACACACTTATTAAACTTGAAACTTTCAAGGTGTAATCGTTGTATTTTAGTATCTCTAATTCTAAAAATGCTCTTACTGTTTCCATATTTTTAATTCATAATATATAAATCTTAAGATTAAACGATAAGTATAATGCTAAGCAACGCAATTATAAATCCATTGTATTTATTTTTGCTGTATCATTCAAACGGTGTATATGGAATGGAAAGCACACCTTTTTCATATCTTAAACTTATTCATTATATATCAATACAATATCTTTCTTTTGCTGTACCACCCTGACTTTTGATTTTCGCCTTACCTGACAGGGTAGCTTATTCCCGATTAGTGTATGCTAAATTATAATTTTAGTGCAACTTAATCAAACACAGTCCTTAGCATGGTTGTTTACTATTTATCATACCTAATATAGGCAAATAACAAAATAAGCTCAACCGAAATTGTAACAGGCTTTTAGAGTTGCTATGCATGCATTCTTTGGAAAATGTCTCGTGTACAAACTGACAAAGCCACCGCGAAAATGAAACAGCGTTTGTTCGTGTTGACAAAGCCTCCCCCGAAAATGAAATTGCGTTTGTATGTGCTGACAAAGCTTCCCCGAGAATGAAATAGCATTTGTACATACTGACAAAGTTTCCCCCAGAAAGGAAATGGCGTTTGTACGTACTGACAAAGCTTCCCCGAGAATGAAATAGCGTTTGTACGTACTGACAAAGGCTCCCTGAAAAGAAAATGATGTTTGTACGTACTGACAAAGCCTCCCTGAGAAGAAAATGGTGTTTGTACGTACTGACAAAACCTCCCTGAAAAGAAAATGGTGTTTGTAAGTACTTACAAAGCTTCCCTGAAAGAAAGTGGCGTTTGTAAGTCTTTACAAAGCCTCCTTGAAAAGAAATTGGCTTTTGTAAGTACAGACAAAGCTAGAAACATAAACTAGCTAATCATGCTCCAGTTCATTTTTTCGCTGGCCAGCTTTTTAAGTTGCTTGTTCAGGATAAAATTTTCCTGTTTTTCGAGTAATGGGTCATCGGCCAGAATGGCTTCGGCAACCTGGCGGGCAAATTGCAGAATCTGGCCATCGCGCCCAAGGTTGGCAATTTTGAGTGTAAAAGGTAAGCCCGATTGTTGTGTGCCTTCCAAATCGCCGGGCCCACGTAATTTAAGGTCGGCTTCGGCAATTTCAAAACCATCGGTTGAGCGTGTCATAATGGTCATGCGTTTGCGCGTTTCTTCCGATAGCTTGTAGCTGGTCATCAGTATACAAAAGCTTTGCTCGGCACCACGTCCAACACGTCCACGCAGCTGATGCAGTTGCGACAGACCAAAGCGTTCGGCACTTTCGATCACCATTACTGAGGCATTGGGTACATTCACGCCTACTTCAATCACAGTAGTAGATACCAATATTTGTGAGCGGTTCGATGCAAACTCCTGCATCGCCTCGTCCTTTTCAGCAGGCCGCATTTTACCATGAACCATGCTTACTTTATAATCTGAAAATACCCGTTGCATATATTCATAACCTTCGCTCAGGTTTTTGAAATCCATCTTTTCCGATTCCTCAATTAGTGGATAAACCACATATACCTGGCGGCCTTTATCCAGCTCGCCTTTGATAAATTTGTTAAGGTTGTTACGGCGGTTATGAAAATAGTGGGCGGTTTCAATGGGTTTTCGTCCCGGTGGCAATTCATCAATTACCGATACATCCAAATCACCATAGATGGTCATGGCCAATGTGCGTGGGATAGGGGTGGCCGTCATCACCAATACATGAGGTGGCCGCGTATTTTTACGCCAAAGCTTGGCTCGCTGTGCCACACCAAAACGGTGCTGTTCATCTACTACCACCAGTCCAAGGTTTTTAAATACCACCTTATCTTCCAATAGGGCATGGGTGCCAATAAGTATCTGCAGTTCGCCTGATTGTAAATCTGCATCGATCACTTCACGTTCCTTCTTTTTCGATGATCCGGTAAGCAGCGCAACTTTTATATCCAAGCCTTCCACCATCTGGCTGATGGTTTCAAAATGCTGAGTAGCTAATATCTCAGTCGGAGCCATCAAACAAGTCTGGAAATTATTATCCAAGGCAATCAGCATCACCATTAAGGCTACCAGTGTTTTTCCTGAGCCCACATCGCCCTGCAACAGACGGTTCATTTGCTTGCCCGAGCCCATGTCGCGTCTGATCTCTTTAATCACCCGCTTTTGTGCGTTGGTTAATTCGAAAGGTATCTTTTGCGAATAAAATTCGTTGAGGTGCGCACCCACTGTGCCAAATACATGTCCTTTAATGGCTTTTGTTCGTTGGTTGCGCTGACGCAATATATTCAACTGGATATAGAATAGCTCTTCAAACTTCAGTCGGACCTGCGCCTTTTCAAGTACCTGTGCATTGGGCGGAAAATGAATGGCTTTTAGTGATTCGTGCAGATTCAGGAATTTATATCGCTCAATAATACTGGCCGGCAGGGTCTCAGGTATCTTACCCTGGAAAGACAGAAATACATTTTGCTGTAGTTTTTGAATGGCTTTTGAGTTCAAAAAGCCTTTCTTCATCTTTTCGGTGGTGTTGTAAAAAGCTTGCAGAGCCGAAGAAATCTTCACCTGCGTTTCGTTCACTTTTTCCAGCTCGGGATGCACAATGTTTATTTTCCCGTTGAAAGAGGATGGTTTACCAAAAACAATGTATTCGGCTTCGGAGTTGATGTTTTCCTTAACATACTTATGTCCTTTAAACCACACCAGTTCTAATATACCGGTACCATCGGTAAATGTTGCGGTCATGCGGCTTTGTCTTCCGGTGCCGTGTGTGTTCAGCGATGTAAACCGGCCACGCACTTGTATGTAAGGCAACTTGGCATTCACTTCCCTGATTTCGTAGAACTTGCTTCGATCAATGTATTTATAGGGGAAGTAGAAAAGTAAATCTTCGTAGGATGCAATTCTTAACTCCTGTTTCAGGAGCTTTGCCTTTTTTGGGCCAACGCCCGGCAGGTAATTGATATTTTGCATCGCTAAATCAGACATAAATGCAAAAATAATATTTTATGGTAGAAAAGGTGGGCAGATTGCTGACTCAAGATGCACGACTGATTTGTATAGCGCCCTAATCCGGAATTTGCATTAGAATTGGAAATCAACAAAGCTAATTTCCGGGTTCAATATTAATTTGGGTTTAACCAAATTGTTTTGGTATGCGACAAGTGCTTACAAATAAACAATTGTTTCAATTACCTCGTGTAAGATAATGTGCAGTTAGATGAGAGTGGCAAGATTTCTTATTGTAAAAATCTTTTATAAAAAATATGGACTGACATATCACTAGAATATGCCAAAAAGAGTTGGAAAGAAATTAGATATCGAAAAGAGTAGGGGTGTCCGAAAATTAAAATGGGTAACTATCGAGTTAATAATCTATAAGTTAATCATCTCATCCTGACCTACTCCTATAAGAGGATACAATGCTATTAAGCTAAGAAAAATTGATGTTCTTAACGTTTCGCCATCGTTACCCCAAACCTCTAAAGGGGCTTTCCAGCGCGCTGTTCCCTTTAGGGAAGTGAAGGGTGAGCGTAGGTAGATTGCTTAACTTATTAGCATTGAGAAAAGGACCAAGGCTAGGTGTTAAGCTATTAAATGATACAGATTATTAGTTCTCTTTTATAATTTCTTGATTTCGGACACCACCTTTAACTTTTAATTATTTGATGGAGCTTTCATTTTCTCCATAACTTCGCTGAGGCTGAAACTGGCTGCTTTCTGTCGAGGAGGATATTCCTGGAAAGTTCCAAGGAAGTTAGCAACATAAGCCTGTGCCGGTACAAGCATAAATGCATGATCCAATAGCCAATCGTAATAAGTATTGGATGTCAAAGGAGCTTGTTCGTATGGATCACGACGTAAATTGAATATATATGGTACACGTAACTCAACAAAAGGATCGGCCCAAACGCCAAGGGTACCATATTTACGTTGCTCAAGAAATACCATTTTCCAATCGTTATATCTTAATGCTGTTAAATCACCGTCGTCAGAGAAATAGAAAACTTCTTCACGCGGACCTTCTTTAGTTTGACCGGTCAGGTATGGCAAAAAGTTATAGCCATCCAAATGAACCTTATAGTTCATGTCACCAACTCTTTTACCTTTTAATAGTTCATTTTTAACACTTGAGTTTCCTGCAGCAGCTAAAAACGTAGGAAGCCAATCCATATGGTGCATTATTTCGTTAGAAACCGATCCAGCTTCAATGTTTTTAGGCCAGCGCACCATTGCCGGTACTCGCCATCCACCTTCCCAGTTTGTGTTTTTCTCACCACGGAAGGGTGTAACAGCAGCATCGGGCCATGTGTTTTTATGAGGACCATTATCAGTACTATAAAAAACTAAAGTTTCGTCAGCTATTTTTAATTCATCCAAAACAGCCAATAATTCACCAACATGCATGTCGTGTTCAATCATACCAATAGCATATTCATCCAGACCCTTGTATTTTGGATCATTCATCAACTCATCTTTTACATGAGTGCGGAAGTGCATACGAGTACCATTCCACCATACAAACCATGGTTTTCCTTCTTCGTCCATTCGCTTAATAAAATCGACTGCTGCCGCAACGGTTTCGTCATCAATGGATTCCATTCTTTTTTTTGTAAGAGGGCCGGTGTCGCTTACGGGGCCATCAGCGGATGACTTAATAACACCGCGTGGGCCAAATTTCTCTCTAAATTCAGGGTTCTGCGGATAATCAGGAAGTTCAGGCTCTTCCTCGGCATTAAGGTGATAAAGGTTTCCTAAAAACTCATCAAAACCATGTTCTGTTGGTAAGTGCTCGTCTTTATCTCCCAGGTGATTTTTACCAAATTGCCCGGTTGCATAGCCCAGTGGCTTTAACAGGCCAGCTATTGTAGGGTCTTCCTTCTTCATTCCTAATTCTGCTCCTGGCAGTCCAACTTTACTTAAGCCGGTTCTAAAAACACTTTGACCCATTATAAAACTTGACCGTCCGGCTGTACAACTTTGTTCACCGTAATAATCGGTGAAAATCATACCTTCATCTGCAATCCGGTCAATGTTGGGCGTTTGGTAACCTACCATACCTTTTGTGTAGGCACTTATGTTTGATTGTCCTACATCATCTCCCCAAATAACCAGAATATTGGGTTTCTTGTTTTTTTGAGCACCGATTGTCATAGTTAGGATTAATGTAGCACTCAATAAAAATAACTTTTTCATAATTAATTAGTTAAAAGTAAAACATGAATAATTGGAAAAATTGAATAAATGCAATTAATATTCAAAATTGTGAGTCTATGTATTGATTTTTGATTAACGGAATAAATGTCTGGAAAAATAAATTTCAATCAATTTGTTCAAAAAATCAACTTTGAAAGATTATTTAATGATCTAAGTTCAATCTATGTTTTATTCTTTGGTATAGAGCATCCAAACTAATGCTTAAAACAAAGTTTATACAGTTTTATAAATAATTTGTGAAATTTTCCTAATGAAATAAGGTAATGAAAATAAGAAGAATAGCTCTTTTTGTACTATATTACAAGTATGAGTGTTCTAAGTGACAAATAGAAATCAAATTTAAACACATGAAGAAACTTTTATTGGCAGGCTTTATTTTGACCTTATCCTGTGGTCTGTCAGCACAGGTTTTTAGTAATAAGGTTGTAGGTAAGGACAAAGGAGAGGAAATAGATAGCCTAAAACAAAGCAATTATCCTTATTTGTTGCCCGTATGGGGCGAAAAGGTGACTAATCTTGGATTTGATTTACCATATTCGGCCGGATTCAGTTCTCAGTATATATATCAGAAATCTGATATTCACATTAGTGATTTATTAGTTGGGTTTAATAACGGGACAATGTTTGATTTAGATGAAATTGTCCGTTTTAACAAGGCAACAGCACAAACCAGCGGAGTAAATGTAAGGCCCGATATCTGGGTGT
>NZ_CEXQWX010000111.1:0-20313 GCF_982718395.1 Carboxylicivirga sp. | reverse complement strand
CACCTTCAAATAATAATTCAACCCTATAATTAAAGTATATTAGGAACTTCCAGAACCAATGACTGTATGCTGACTGATCATATTTTTTCTAAAAAAAATTCTGGCATTCGTTTTTTGTTTCTTAATAAGTTATGGTTTATCCCGACCTATATTATATTTTTAGGGGCTATTAAGAAACCGGAAAAGAACAGCTATGTCAAAAATTGAATCCTTAAACCTAATAGGTAGTACCCCAATGGTACATTTAAAAACACTTGATCCCAAACCAGGTGTGGAGATACATGCAAAACTCGAGTATATGAATCCTACGGGAAGTATGAAAGATCGAATTATTGCTTATATGATTCAGAAAGGTGTTGAGGAAGGGAAAATCAATGAGAACACGACTATTGTTGAGGGAAGTTCCGGTAATACTGGTGCCTCAGTTGCAATGATTGCTTCAACTATGGGACTGAAATCAATTATTTTTGTTCCTGATAAATGCAGTGAGGAGAAGATTGCAATAATTAAATCATACGGTGCGGAAGTTATTGTAAAGCCTGAGCTGACATACGGAAAATTTCCTGCTTTAAAGGCAAGTGAAAGTGAAGACTACTATCACATTGATCAATATAACAACATTTATAATCCTGAAGCCCATTATATGACCTTAGGAAAGGAGATATGGGATGATATGAACGGGGAGATTGATGCCTTTGTGGCTACAGCATCTACAGGCGGTACATTATCAGGAGTTGCAAAACGATTAAAAGAAAATAATCCTAATATAAAAGCTATTCTGGCAGATCCGGTAGGCTCTGTTTACAAACCGTACCTGGATGGCAAAGAAGATTATATGTCCTATATTGAGTCATTTCATGTGGAAGGAGCCGGTAAGACTAAACTCTGTTCAACCATGGATTTTGACATTGTGGATGAAGCGATTGCATTTAATGATGAGAAAGCTATAGCTATGGTGCATCGGCTTGCCCGCGAGGAAGGTCTGATGGCAGGTGGTTCGGGTGGCGGTAATGTCTGGGCTGCTCTGGAAGTTGCAAAAAGGATGGAAGCTCCTGCGAAAATTGTAACTGTTTTGCCCGATAGTGGTTTTAAATACCTGAGCAAAATTTTCAATCCACAGTGGTTAAATGAAACAGGCCTTGGCCATCTGGTTAATTAACCTGGTATAAGCTCATTATACATTCATCCACGTTTTAATATTTCATTGAATTGATTGACTTTTCTTAAATGATGTAAAGTCAATCTTTCAATGACGATATCTTTATTTTGATTTCCTTAACCTGGTTTAAGGTTTGGTTAATCCTGCGTTTGGTGAGACTTACTTTATTGAATTTTGGTATTCTTCAAGGTAATTAAAGAATAGTTCCAGAGCTTTTGTTTCATCACCTTCAGCTTCTTCAATTAATGGGATCTCCCAAAAGCTAACATTATGTGCATTTTTAATAGTAAGGAACCACTTTTTAAATCCGTTTTCTGAATAGAAACTATCCATATTATCTCTGTACATCATTGTTGCCATCTCATAACCATTCAGGAAGGTTGATAAACTCCAAATATTGTTTTTACCTAGAAACATACCTGGTTTTTTCCTGATAACATTTAATAGAATGTCAGTTAAATCGCTACAATTTTTAATTTGTGTAATCATTGTTCTCGGTTTAAAGAGACTATTTAATATTAAATTCCCAGTGCCTGCCATATGAATTAACAAAAGCGTTTTCCATTTCTTCTTTATCCCTGAGTATAATGCTATCCGGTTTTAATATTAGGATTTTATTATATAACCTGTATTCAGGATGAGTTCCAACACCACCTTCCACATAAAAGCATTCACCAGGAGCAATTTTGTAAGTATAAATAAGATTTACAGTATCTCTATTCACAAGAAACCTGCTATTTCGACTGTCTAGATAAGGAATAAATGACTTACTCCTCCATGATGTTTCAAGGATATCTTTATCGTAATAGGCTTCTATCAATATATCATTTTTACAATTGTTTCTAATTTTAGCAGAGAATACTGGATCACAAGCTACTAAAATCAGGTAAGAGATAAATAATAAACCTATTTGCTTCATGATATATGTATTATGCATTTGGTGAGACTATCATTTTTCCTTCTCTAAGAAATTTGAGAAATCCTATATAGTTTTTTTAACCGGGTTAAATATGCCTGTTCGTAATTGCGTTTAAATTTATCAGATAGATATGAGCAACTTATCAGACTAAGCACTTCTTTCTTTTTGGAAGTTAGCTGAGAGAAAATACCGTCAATAAGTTTTCTATTAATTCCTGCCATTTCGCCAAGTTTATGAAACTGTTCGTGCACTTTACCTTTTGCATGGGTTAGAGGTAATAATCCATCATCAAGTGCAAAATCTTTATCCGTAATATGAATGCGACTATTTAGCAAATCATAAGCTGGACTCAATTTATAATCTCCCAACTCAGTTTGTATAAGTGAGAAGTTTTTAAAATGTGCATCTCCATTAGAAAACAAGTAGTTAAATACCATTAGTTTTAGGAGCTTGGGAGCTTCAACATTATAGGCAGGAACAAACTTTTTCAGTATCTCAAATAATTCATAATAATTCCCCAAATATTTATAGTTTTCTCCATGGGTTTGAGAAGTTCTTTGCGCTAACGAAGCAAAATCTTCCTGTGCCCGCTTAGTGCCGTCCTCTTTAACATCAAACCGCTTAGTGATGTAAGCCGGATCTCCGTTACGAAAAAAAATGAGCGCATTCTCAGCCGTTTCTATATTAAACACCTGTCTTGCTATTTGCATGGTTAAATGCTCGTTGGCAGGCATTTGTTCAGGATTTTTACCTACACCTGGTTTTGGTTTAAGGATGTATTGTCCTTGTTCACTTTCAGTTATCAGGCGTAGTTTGTTTTTGTCCAGCAAAACTGAGAACTTTTCCTGTACACCGGAAATGGACATCCTTTTTCGATTATCCTCAAATAACTCATCTGTTACTTCGTTTGTTGCCGGTGATTCATAAGGAAGTACATGACTAACTTTTTTTCCATTAAAAACACGCTTCAAAGCTGTTGATGAGTAGGTTTGATTCCCTTCTTTTAATGTACCTGGGCAATATTGGATATCAGGTAAACTCATGCATTATCTATTTTAATGATTCTAACAGCACCAATGGTGTCATATGTCGCAGTATTTAGCAATAAGCCAAAATGATCATTTTTATCAATACGCATGGCATGACAAACAACCTGTTTATTAGCTCCTTCCGGCAACATATTGTAAAAAAACGGGAACAAGTGTTCAGATTGGTATTCTTGCTGATTTTTGGGGAATGTCAGACTGACAGGAGGTTTATCAGCGGCATTAAACCATGCATCATGGTAGCGAAATACAAACCCTCCATTATCTAATTGTATAATCAAACCTGCCTCTTCGTTTTTGTAGATAACCCTAGCTTTTCTCATTGATTAGGATTTAGCGTTTTTACTTTTAATGTCAGTTCTAAACCTAATGCATCAGCCAATTTACTAATGGTTTGTAATGTGGGATTGCCTTTTCCACTTTCAAACTGTTTTAAGGTTCTAAGGCCTACACCAGATAATTCTGCCAGCATTTCCTGGTTTACCTGAAGCATTTCTCTGCGGGCTTTAATGGTTTTTACTAATTCTGAAAAGTGCAACATAACGCTCTATTTGTGTCAAAAATAAAGAATATACCAAACAAATAACAGCAAAAGTGCAATAATATACACTTTTGGAAGTATTTTAGCTATCTAGCCGTATTATATTACATAAAGGTGCAATTTATTGCACAATTTAATCACTATAAAAATTCGTTCTTTGAAATACTTTGTGAGACTTTAACAAAGCTTGTTATGGTCACAGACGACTTTAATCATTCGAAGTTGTAAGCGCAGGCTGGTTTGATATGCAATTACAAAGAAAATAACACCAATCTATGATCGGCGCCAGCGGGGATATTATTTAAAAGTCGTAGTGTATTGCTTTATTTAACTGTTGATCAAACTTCATTTGATTTTGGGAATAAGTGTTTACTACATTAATTAACACTTCAATAAAATCTTTATCGTCAATTTCTGTTAAGTAATGGTCCCTATCAATATGATGATAAGAACTGATCGTAGCCGTCAAACCATTACTCAATTCTATATTATATTCTATATACTTTTCATTATCCAAGTGATACCTGAACCGATTATCATTAATTTTCTTTGAGATAGAGTGAATGAGGTGCCAAGTATTATAATTAAGGTTGTCCAGTCTTTCTATTGGTTGACTAAATCGACTCTTAACGATCATTAAGCGTTTTAAAAGCTCTGCTGAACCATAAATTTCTAAAAGAAACCTTATTGAAGAAAGGGGTAATTCCTTTATGAATACTGTTGGTTTTAGATTAAATAATTTATCCGGCTTCTTTCGTGATATTACAAGTAGCTCTCTTAATGAAATTTGGTTACAATGAGATAAGATTGTCATTATTTGATTGAAAAATCTAGCTCCAATTGAATCGGGAGAATAATTTAATTTTTCAGGTAAAGCATCAATAAAATTCTGTAATGATTTTATGTTATCATACTCGTAAATATTTCTACTGAAAAATTTATCGAAGTATCCTCTATGGTCGGTTGTTTCACCATATTTATGCGTGAAAATACTAGTAAGATTATTATAGTCCGCAACTAAAATCGTTTTAGTAATGCCGAATTTGTTGCTATAAGCGTCTGTTAAGTTATTAACACTATCGCTATGCGCCGATAATACATTCAAAATTCTAAAAATATGATCTGGGTCCATTCTATCCATATCATCTATGATTAAAACGGTCTGTTTTCCTTTAGCATTAACTTGTTCAATTAATTGACGAATAAGTTGTGTGTAAAAGTTGTCTTCATAGATAGAGCCTTCCTGTTCATATATATCTTGAATATAGCTTTGTACTTTTGCTTCCTCATTTACCTGCTGTTCTGCGTGTTCATTGAAATACTCCTCTTTTAACTTATTAATTTTGTCATATATTTCGAAAGCTGATTTACCTATCCCTGGTATAAGCTTAATAAAAGGAGTAAGCACATTATGAGCATTTCTACCAAGATAATGTAGTAGGGTTTTGACATACGGTACCTTTTCTTTATCGAACTCAACATCTTTTCCAAGTAATTGAAATAAAAGCTCTGTTTTTATGTACTTAAAGATATCCTCATTCTGCGCTACTGAATAGTTAACCGGATACAGATGGAATACTTCATATTTATCCAAATGTTCCTCGAAAAAGAGTTTGAGAAAAGTGGTTTTCCCATGACCAAAAGGAGCAGAGAATAATATCTTGGGATTGTCTGGTTGATTAAGGTGTTGTCTAAACAGTAATAATGGATCTGTTACTGAGATATCAAGGTTGTCGAGATCAAAATGAGCTTCAAGTTCAACTTTGTTGACTGCAAATAGAATTTCAAATTTAACTTCATCAACATTAATGAGTTTTTCTTGGTCAATGGTTAAATCAATATCTAAGAAATCCTTATTGTTTACATCCTGCAGTTGATAATGGTTCAGACTTATAAGCTCTGAAAAGGAATGACCATTATTTTGAATGGTATATTTTAATTTAATATCGTGTTTTATTAAGACTTCGACAGGTAGAATAGTATTTAAACTATAGATACGTTTTAGTTTTAGATAGCGTTTATCAGCCTTAAGATTTACTATTGAAGGCTGCTCTTGGGTAATGACGATCTTTGTGTATGTCATAACTAAATTCTCAACGAATAAAATTTGAAAGATGAAATTTCTTATTTAGTGACAAATCCTCTCCATCGCCTATAAACAGCGCGATATAGTTACTATATAATACCATTCGCAATATGCGCGTGTGCTTTAAAACTACTCTATGACTCCACCCCCGAATGATTCTTCCAGACTAGGTGACTATTTTTCCGATTAGTGAATACTAAATTAAATATTTTGTTTAAATAACAAGTGGTGTTGATAAAAACTCTATATCTTTTGATTAATGGAATGGAAGTGAATCATATAACGCTTAAACTTAAAATGAATAAATAAACCCTGTTTTTGAGACTGTCAATGACAACGTAGATTATAGAAGGAAATATAGTCTCACAAGGCAGTGAATTTATTTTACCCTAACTAGTAAACATACAGGACAGTTTATTACAATCGTCGCCTTACTAAATTGATTTGCAACAAAACCATCAAGGTAGTATAGAAAATTTTTAAACTCGTCAGGTTTCCATTATTTACCACTTAACCGGAGCAATTTTAATCATTTCAAAAAAGCAGGCTTGGTTTCAATCAAAACCTAGCTTGATTTGGATCGAAACCTAGTGTGGTTTTGAGCAAAACCTAACTTGGTTTTAGGTAAAAGCAAGCTTGGTTTTTCCAAAACAGCATAATCAAACTAAATCCTCGCAGATTTTTCTGCGTGGTAATGCTGGTTTTTCTGCATTAGGCTACAGATGTCCCTTGCATATGCCTGCAGACTTTTCTGCATTAGGCTGCAGAAATTTCTGCAAAAACAATATTGATTGACCTCGTAATAGTACCCATGCATCCGAAAGAAAATCCCATATCACTGATTATAAGCACAAAAACATTAAGCGTTATATTTTTGTGTAGTTTTGACACATAAATATTTGTCAGTATAAAAATCGTTTGTACATTTGTGTCGTAATGACGCATAAAGAGACAATGGAAGACAAACAAAAATATTGCTACGAATATCCCCGCCCATCGGTCACAACTGATTGTGCTATTTTCGGCTTCGATGGTATTGACCTTCATATACTTTTGATAGAACGTGGCATTGAGCCGTTCAAAGGTCAGTGGGCTTTACCTGGTGGCTTTGTACAGATGGAGGAAACAACCGAAGCATGTGCCCGCCGTGAGTTAGCGGAAGAAACCGGTGTGAAAGATTTATTTCTGGAACAGCTCTATACCTTTAGTGATGTTAAGCGCGATCCAAGGGGGCGGGTGATTACCGTTTCGTATTTTGCTTTGATTAAATCAACCGACTTTAATCTGATTGGTGGTGACGATGCCAGTGATGCCCTTTGGTTCCCAATCAACCAGGTTCCATCGCTGGCCTTTGATCACGACCGCATTCTTCGCGTAGCTCATGATCGTTTAAAAGGGAAAATAAAATACGAACCTATTGGCTTTGAATTGTTGGAAGAGGTGTTTACCATTCCCCAGCTTCAGCGACTCTATGAAGCCATATTGGGTATTCAGGTTGACCGGCGTAATTTCAACCGGAAGATTATGAGTTTGGATATTCTTGAACCGATAGAAAATAAAGTGGAAGGTGTTGGCCACAAAGGTGCGCGTCAGTTCCGCTTTGACAGGGAAAAATACCAGGCACTTAAAAGCCGTGGTTTTAATTTTGAGATTTAATCAAACCCAGATTATGAATTGGAACTTCGTAGTGAGCATTGAAAATACCACAAAACAAGCATTTACTGAAACGAGGCATAGCATCGCTATGGTGAGTTGAAGAAAATGAACAGAGTGCCTTGTTTTTAAGTAGTTTCAAGGTGTAATAGAATTTCTAATGCATATTCTGGGTTAAATGCATTTGTTCTTGTAGCACGAGTCAGACTTTAGCTGTAGTTGTCTGACAAACCAAAGTACAGCTAAATGGTAAGCTACCTTCTGATAACATTGACCTATAGGTCTTTGAATGGAATTGTTGTATCATATTTTAAGCTAAAAGGCTCTTAACACTTTAAACCAACACGTTATGTTCGGAATTAATTTTGTGAAATTTGACTCGATGACACACGTCATTCAATTCTCCAATGGTAAAATTAAAAGAGAAGGTAAAGGCTTATCGTTTTACTACTATTCGCCCAGCACATCTATTGCAGCCATACCTTTAGGCAGTAAGGATATTCAATTTATCTTCAGCGAAACAACCAATGACTTCCAGAAGATAGCCATCCAGGGACAAATTACTTACATCATTAAAAACCCTAAGAAGCTATCTGAAGTACTGGACTTCACACTGGTAAATCGTCACCAATATAAAGAAGACAATTTTGAAAAGATCAATCAGCGCCTGAACAACGAAGCACAGGCTGCTACCTCAAAGTTTATTCAGCAGCTGGATCTAAAGACGGCTATCCGAAGCGCCAAAGAAATAGGCGAATACATTGATGATGGATTAAGATCATCAGAAGCCATTGCTCATCTGGGTGTGGAAGTGATTAATGTGGATGTTATTGGAGTCTCGCCTAGTCCTGAAATGGCCAAAGCACTGGAAACAGAAACACGTGAGGCACTCCAGAAAGAAGCTGATCAGGCCATTTATGAGCGTCGCAATTTTGCCGTTGAACAGGAAAGACGCATTCGTGAAAGTGAGTTAAATACGGAGATTGCTGTGCAGGAGAAAGAAAAAGAGATTCTGGAAAAGAAGTCGCAGATTAAATTGAAAGAGCAGGAAAGCGAACGGGAGATTCGGGAACAAAAGATGGCAGCCGACTTATCCATTGAAGAGTCAAAGACACAGCTAACAGAAATGCAAACAGCGAACATGAAGAAGGAGGCCGATGCCAAAGGTTACTTATTGGAGAAAACGCTGTCGCCTTATCAGGCCTTTGATTGGAAAATGCTGATGGCTATGAATGTGCAGAACATGGATGCCCGCGATAACATTGCCCTGGCATTCCGCGAACTGGCTGAAAACACAGATAAAATTGAGAATCTGAATATCAGCCCTGACTTATTACAAACCCTGTTGCAAAAGAAGTCGTAGATGACAACTGATAATGCAATTATTGTAACCAACAAAACCAGGCTTGAGCAGTTAATCGAACGATTTAACACCAAGGCTCAGGCCCGGTTTTATATCGAACATTCGGGTGGTGACTTTAATGCCTACCAGCAAGAGCATGATTGTTTTTATCAATCGCTGGAGAAGATACAGCGCCTTACTGCTCAGCACCTGAAGTTCAAGATCATTGACCGTTCTTTTCTGCCTAATTTTATTTTTAGTGAGAATGACTGCATTATTATTGTGGGACAAGATGGTCTGGTGGCTAATACGGCCAAATATGCCAAGGGACTACCTATGTTGCCTGTTAATCCTGATCCTGCCAGAAACGATGGGATATTACTTCCATATGGTCCGGACAACTTTAAAAACGGATTGCTACAATTTCTTAATGAGAGCAGTACGTTTAAACAAGTAACCATGGCAGAAGCCACCTTAAAGGACGGGCAGAAAATACAGGCCTTTAATGACTTGTTTATTGGCCCGGCTTCCCACACATCGGCACGCTATAAGCTTTGGTATAAACAGCAAGCCGAAGTTCAATCGTCCAGTGGGATAATCATTTCCACAGGTGCCGGTTCTACGGGTTGGCTAAGCTCCTTATTCAACATGGCTAACCGGATCAATCATGCCTTTGACAACAGCCATCATGATATGGAGATGCAGATGGAATGGGATGACGATCACCTGGTATACATTGTCAGGGAGCCGTTTAAGAGCCGGCATTCCAATATTCAATTGTCAGCGGGTATTATTCCCAAAGGTGAATCGTTAAAAATAGAATCACATATGCCCATGAATGGGAAAATATTCAGCGATGGTCTTGAGAATGATTACTTAGCCTTTAACGCAGGTGCTATTGCAGAAATAGGCATCGCCAAAGAAAAAGCGAATATAGTTTTTACTGGTGATTCAATATACTGAGACGAAATAAGGGTTTAGTTGTAATGACGGAACAGACCTTGGCTGGTGAGCATAAATACAAGTTTGTTTGGACGTAAAATCGTGCCTGTTTGAGAGATCGACAAAGGAGAGATCGAGTTTTAGCGATTTAGTCAAAAGAAACGTAGTAATTATAGCGAAGCAGGCGCAGTCTTGATTTTCTTTGCTTACTTTCTTTTCTTGATAAAAGAAAAGTAAGTCAGGGTTTTAGGGATGAAATCCCTATTAAATAAAAATCAAGTTTCAACCCTTGATTCATGTTTTAACTTCGAACTCAGCTTAATAATGTATTTTTAGCGCACTAAAAACCAAGTTATGTACGCAGATCAAGACAGGGGAGATCAGGAGAAATATCAAAGGTACCTGGCCGGGATGGACACCATCATTGTGGAAAAAGTCGCCTCGGCCAGTGCTTATTTTCATGAGAAAGAAGGCCATGCCATTGTCGATGTCGGAATGGCTTCAGGCACCAGCTC
Organism: Carboxylicivirga sp.; assembly: GCF_982718395.1. Taxonomy (NCBI): domain Bacteria; kingdom Pseudomonadati; phylum Bacteroidota; class Bacteroidia; order Marinilabiliales; family Marinilabiliaceae; genus Carboxylicivirga; species Carboxylicivirga sp. The sequence continues at coordinate 10,110 of NZ_CEXQWX010000111.1, read as the reverse complement.
CTATATTCTCGCTCTCCTCTTTCCTGACACGCAGATTATTGGTATAGATATCAATAACAAGATGGTGGAGATTGCTCAAAAGACTTATTCACTACCCAATCTTGAATTCAGGGTGGACGACGGGGAAACTCTTGCATCTTTAAGCAATGAGAAAATTATTGGCTTCTTCAATTGTTCCTCCATTCATCACATCACTTCATTTAATAATTATTCTCAGAACAAAGCCTACTTAACACTGAAGCGACAGGCTGAACTGTTGAGTGACGAAGGCGTTATCGTAGTTCGTGATTTCGTCAAACCAGAAGACAAGGACATCATCATACAATTCCCTGAAAATAAGCAGGGACAGCATGATGCAACCTTATTAGAGCAATTTGCACAAACAGCCCGCTCACTGGCACCAACAAACGAACAGGGATTTCCAATAATTAAGGTCAACCACAATGGTAAGACGGCTTATCAACTCAGCTATCCTGATGCTGTTGAATTTATTCGTCGTAAAGACTACTTAAACGACTGGGATATCGAACTGCAGGAAGAATATGCCTACTATACACAGCGGGATTTTGAAACGGTATTAACCAGTTTGGGTTTAAGAACTATTGTGTCTCAGCCTATCTACAACCCATGGATAGTCAACAATCGCTACACAAATAAATTCAATCTATACGACTTAAATGGATACCCCGTTAGTTGTCCGCCCACCAATTATGTGATAGCTGCAGAGAAAGTATCAGGCAAAGGCACTCTGCTTAAATCTGCAAGGCAATTACCTCTGCCTAATAAAAGCTTTTTAAAGATACAGTCCTTTATCAATACAGATAATAGTGCTGTGTTTGATGTGGCGCAACGTCCTGGTAATGTCATCGACATATTGCCATATGTGATGGAAGGAAAGCAAGTGCGAATCCTGGCCAAACATGCTTATCCCCGTCCCATCATTCATCAAAACAAACAGTTGATCGATAACAAACGCTATAGTGGTTATATTATTGAAGGAATCACAGCAGGTCTTAATGGAAATCAGGACGTAAATAACCTGGAGCAACTTCTCAGAAATCGATTAAACTTCCAGGAGAATGAAATCCAGGATGCTAAACAGGATCTTAGCTTCTATACTTCGCCGGGAGGGGTTAATGAAATGGTTAAAAGTTACCACGTCTGGCTAAAAGATATCCGTAATTTTCCAAAACAACTTGGTAATGTTTCAGGATTTTGTGACTCTGGTTGTTATCGACCTTATGATGCTCTGCAATTACTTAAGTCTGCACAGGTAGGCGCATTACCCGATGCCAGGCTGGAGTTAAGTATTTACCGTTTGTTACAAAAGCTGCAACAACCTCCCGGGAAATGGTTAAATGAGACATGTGATATACCTGAGATTAGCAAGATTACAAGCAGTGATATCAAGACCTTATCAGATGCAAACGAATGTCCTTTTAAACCAACCGATAAGTGTAGTGATTTCTTAACACACCGACGTGCTAAGTTCTATGAATATCCCAAGGAGGGCAGTGAACAGGTATTAGAGTATATCGAACCCGCAAGACTGAGTTCAAATACAATTGTAACCCTTCCGGTATACCGTTCCAATGGAAATATTTATATAGGTATTGAAAAAAGAAACCTACCCGTTCCCCAATTAATTGAAGGAAATAGTTGCTTACTGGCTGCCCCCGCATTTCGTTTGCCCAAAGAAATCAGCAATCAGGAGGAAATGAAAAATTATATTCTTGAACGTGATTTCTTTAATACCAGAGTTAATACAATTACCAAATTGGGTGAGAAATATCTGCCTTGCATTGGTATTAGCCCGGAACAGGTTTATCCATATATTGTGTCACTTACAAAACCAACCAAAGATTTATTTTGGATAGATCTATACCAACTGATTGAAAACGCTGATAAATTAAGAGATGGGCATTTGTTAATTGCAATATACCGTTTGAAACATCAGATTGAGTGCAAATAAAAAAGCAGCCACTTGAAAGTAACTGCTTAATTTTATGTGGGCCCACCTGGGCTTGAACCAGGGACCCCCTGATTATGAGTCAGGTGCTCTAACCAACTGAGCTATAGGCCCGGCTTTTCAAGGTATATTACCTTTTCAGCGGATGCAAAAATAGAAAGGAATTTGTTATAATCAAAAGGCTACAGCAATAAATTACGATATTAAAAACACATTTATTTATATCCTTCACATTATCTGCACGATATGACTCCGTTCTATAAACGGTAAATATAAGTTGCAAACTAAATATGACTTCCCTTTAATTGGCTTTGCTCCTATTGAACAATAGGTAATAGTTACTTTTTGCCGGTATAATTGCCATCCACAAGACCTTTAATAACTGCCACTACTCCAATTACTAACAAAATGGGAGGATAATAAAAAATATAACCCGCTGCATAGCCTACTACAAACCAAACAATGGCTATTGTTATCATGGCTACCCCTCCCAATACGCCTTTTTTCATCCCCTTCTTTTCAGCACCAAAAAATCCACCGGTATCTTCCTCCTCTTCGGCGGCTTCCTTAAGCTTTTTTAAACGTATTGCTTCCGACTCGTCCAGTTCACCTTGATCACACGTACCCTCAAAAACAGGTTTTTCCATTGTTAAACCACAAATTAGTCCTATAGAAGGATTAAATTTTCTTTTCGTGCATACCTTGCATTGTTGTAATTGTACACTTGTCATATGTAAGAAATTAGGTTATTATTTTCTGAAACTACAGAAAAATATCTTCAATCGTTTATTAGTTAATCAATTCAGAATGAATCTAAATGCCCTATAGTTTTGTTCTTTAATATTTCTCTTCCAATTGTATTTTTAGTAGCTTAGTTGTAATTGTATAACTGACATTTTTAATCAAAATCCCTTAGTATGAAAAATTTACCCAGATTAAGTTCCCTTGCTTTTTCGCTACTGATATTAATTAGTCTAAGCTCCTGTCTCCCCGGAGGAGGAAATTACTCTCCTGCTGATCCTGCAGGATTCTTCACAGGTATCTGGCATGGTTGGATTGCTCCAATTTCACTGATACTTGGATTATTTAATAAAGACATCACTATCTATGAAACATTTAACTCAGGATGGTGGTATGATTTTGGTTTTTACATCTCAATTATTGCTGGTTTTGGAAGCCTTCGTCTGATACGAAAGAAAACTAGTTGATGTTTTCTATTTCCAAACCTATTTAATTATCATAAATTAACAACATTATTGGCTGCTTTGCGTAGTAATATGAACCTGATAAGTCACCTTTTTAATGAGCAGATTATTCACCATAATCGTATTGGTTGGATGGAGTGTCGTCACACTTCACGCACAGTACTTTGGCCAGAATAAACCTGCATACGAGAAGTTTGATTTTCAACTATACAAGACTCCTAATTTTGAACTCTACCATTACTTTAAGAACCCCGAACTGGTAAAACAGTTGGGGGAAAGTGCCGAGAAATGGTACTATTATCATCAGCAGATACTGCTTGACACCTTTCAGGTTCGAAGCCCTGTTATCTTTTACAGCAACCATGCCGACTTTCAACAGACTACTGCTGTTAGCAGCCGCATTGATGTTGGTACAGGTGGTGTAACCGAAGGTATGAAGCGACGAGTTGTTATGCCCGTTTTATTTACGAATGAGCAAACAGATCATGTACTGGGGCATGAATTGGTACATGCTTTTCAATATCACATGCTATCGTATGATGAAGAAATTAACCTGATGGCGATCAACAATGTGCCTTTATGGATGATTGAAGGTATGGCTGAATATTTGTCGCTTGGGAGTGTTAACAGTCAAACTGCTCTTTGGATGCGTGATGCCTTAATTAACAACAACTTCCCGACATTGGAGGACATGACACGAAGTTATCGTTATTCTCCTTATCGTTACGGCCATGCTTTCTGGGCTTTTATTGCCTATCAATACGGCGAGCAGTACATACCCCGCCTTTTCAAGGCAGCAGCACACAATGGTTATGAACAGGCTATTGGCGATGTGCTAATGATGTCTGATGATTCTCTATCCGTTATTTGGAAAAACACCTTAAAAGATCATCTTTTAAGCGAAAGTATCGACTCTACTTTTACAATTATTGGTGATCGATTGATATCGAAAAAAAACAGCGGAAGGTATAATCTTAATCCATCCATCAGCCCTAATGGAGAATATGTAGTTTATCTGTCAGAACGAGATTTATACGACATCGACTTGTTTCTGTCCGGAACAAAAAATGGCGAGGTTATAACCCGCTTATATACGGCCACCAGTCACGATGAAATTGATGCATTAAACTATCTTGAAACTTCCGGTACCTGGTCTCCTGACAGTCGTTATTTTGCATTTATCGCTTTCAAACAAGGTAAATCGACCTGTCAGATTTTTGATGTTAAAAAGAAACAAGTTACGCAGGAGATATACATTCCTGAAGTGGATGAAATCAGCTGGCCGGCCTGGTCTCCACAAGGAAATGCAATAGCATTTTCCGCTATTAAAGAAGGCGTGTCCGACATTATCTTATACAACATTGACAGGAAAACACACAGAAACATTACAAATAACAATCATTCCTGTATTCAACCATCATGGAGTGCTGATGGACAATGCATCTACTATGTAACCGATAAAAACCTGTCTCAAAATCCTAATCCGCAAAAAAGCCTGAACCTGGCCTGTATATCGACTGATGGACTTCAACATGATTATTTTAGAACTTTTAACGGAGCTAAAAATCTCAACCCAATCGCTACAACTAATAAAAATGAAGTCCTTTTTCTTTCCAATTGGGACGGGCGGCGAAATTTATATCTTTTAAACACAGCCAGCAATAATATTTCGCAGATTACAAATTATCCAACCGGTATCATTGGGATGACGGACTATTCACCAGCTTTAACCATTTCTGGTGATACATTACTTTATACAATGTTATGGAACGGTGAATATTCTATATATAAGACATCAGTATCCCAACTGCATAAAAACAAACAACTTATTCACGCTCAGGAGGCCAATCACGCAGCATCACGTTTATTACCCTATTCACATATCCCTTCTCAAATAGAAACTAACCTTTATTTTAACAGGCAACCATATGCTTTACAGACTGACAGCTTCTATAATGACGAGATAAAGAATAAATTTAAGCTCGATTATATAGGTAATACCACGGCCGGAGTAATGACCGGACGATTCGGTACCGGAATGGCAGGCAGCATTGAGGCAATGTTTAGCGATATTCTTGGCAAAAACATGGTCTATACTGCCCTTAGTATTAATGGTGAAGTATATGATTTTGGTGGGCAGATTGCCTATATTTCACAACGAAAAAGAGTTAAGATTGGGGTCGGATTATCCCACATTCCATACCGAACAGGTACTTATCAATACCAAACAGACTCATTAGCCGATGGTAGTACAACACGCACGCTTAATTATCTTTTCAGACGAACCTTTGAAGATAAATTATCTGTTTTTACTTTTATTCCGATCAATAAAACCCGACGCTTCGAGCTAGGAGCTTCCTATGCTTTTTATAATTACAGAATTGAGAAAATAAAAAACATCAATTCTTATTCTCAGATTTATTCTGCTGAGAAGGAAAAATTACCGGCACCAGATGGCTTTGGGACAGGTATATTGGACGCTGCCTTTGTCATCGACAATGCCAAAATGGGCTTGGCCTCACCGGTTGAAGGAAAACGATTACGCATACAGCTTGAGCATTACCTACACAAATTACAGATGCAGACCGTATTAATCGATTTCCGCCGATACTTCTTTGTCAAACCCTATAGTATTGCTTTTAGATTATACCATTATGGTCGCTATGGCAGAGATTCAGACAGTGAGCGTATGACCGAATTATTCCTTGGTTCTCCATGGTTTGTGAGAGGCTATGACATGGGCAACTTATATGGAGATGAATCAATTAACGCTAATACAATAAGCATGAATCAACTGATTGGAACTCGGCTTTTGGTTACTAATCTCGAGTGGCGCATTCCTTTTACCGGCCCTAAAGAAATTGCCTGGTTTGGTTCCAACTTCCTGTTTAGTGAACTGGCTCTATTTGTTGATGGAGGCGTTAGTTGGAATAAAAACTCACGTCCGGTCGCACGTCTAACAACAAATAGCAATGCACAGCGTATTCCTGTTTTTAGTGGTGGATTAGCTTACCGTATTAACCTTTTTGGTGCAATGATACTCGAACCTTATTATGGCTTCCCGTTCCATCAAAACCAGTTTAAGAAAGGTGAATTTGGCATTAACATCTTTGCTGGGTGGTGATGTAAATCAGGAATATTTTTCAAAGAATAGTTTATCAGCCTTCTTAAAATCATTATCTTGTCATTGCGGGGACGGATAATTATGTGAGGAAAGTTAATTGGAGAGAATCCTGAAAACGAAACCACATGGAATATCTAAGCCGGATCAAACCGACTTATAATAATCTCTTGATCAGTCGAAATAATACTTTCTCTCGACAACTTTCTTACGTCCGCCATTCAAGCACATCTTATACCCTTACTCATTTAATAACTAAAACAACATTTCTATGGATTTAATTTTTTGGTTTATACCAATAGCTTCTGTATTAGCATTGGTTTTTGCGTGGATATTCTTCAAGTCCATGATGAAAGAATCGGAAGGTACCGATAAAATGAAAGAAATAGCACAACATGTCAGGGATGGAGCGATGGCCTATCTTTCGCGTCAGTACAAAGTCGTCGGTATTGTTTTTCTAGTCTTATTAGTTATACTTACCATACTCGCTTTCATTGGGGTTCAAAATCCGTTTGTACCAATCGCTTTCCTGACCGGAGGTTTCTTTTCTGGCCTCTGTGGTTTCCTTGGTATGAAAACGGCCACATTTGCCTCTGCCAGAACAGCTCATGGTGCCTCACAATCATTAAATAGAGGACTTAAAGTTGCTTTTCGAAGTGGAGCAGTTATGGGTCTGGTAGTTGTTGGTTTCGGATTGATTGATATTGCTCTTTGGTATTGGTTATTGAATTATATCTACGATCATAACATTTTCGGTTTAGGTTTAAAAATAGCAGAAGAAGTTAACCTGATGGGAGCCTGGACAACAGACTTCGTTGCTAATTCGGAATGGACACATGCTAAGATGGTACATATCACGACTACCATGCTAACCTTCGGTATGGGAGCTTCTACTCAAGCTTTATTTGCACGTGTGGGTGGAGGAATATATACCAAAGCTGCCGATGTTGGTGCTGACCTTGTTGGAAAGGTAGAAGCTGGCATACCAGAAGATGATCCGCGTAACCCTGCCACCATTGCTGATAATGTAGGTGATAATGTAGGTGATGTAGCCGGTATGGGTGCCGACCTTTACGAATCATATTGTGGTTCCATTTTAGCAACAGCGGCATTAGGTGCTGCCATTTCAATGAATTCAGGCACATTTAATGAAAAAGCAATCATTGCACCAATGATAGTTGCCGCCATTGGTATCATCTTCTCCATATTAGGTATTTTCATGGTGCGTACAAAAGAAGATGCATCTGCCAAAAACCTTCTTAATTCTTTATTAGTCGGAACTGCTGGCTCTTCAATTTTGATATTGATTGCGATTGGCGTAATGGCATATTTCGGTTGGTTTGGTTGGGGTATATTTGGCTCCGTTGTAGCTGGTTTGATAGCAGGTATTATTATCGGACAAGGAACAGAATATTACACTTCAGATGGCTATAAGCCAACGCAGGGAATTGCCAAACAGGCTCAACAAGGTCCTGCCACAACTATTATAGACGGTATTGCTGTAGGTATGTACTCTACCTGGATTCCGGTTATTACGATTGTTGCCGGTATTATCGCTGCTTTTGGCTTTGCAGGTGGATTTACCGATTTTAGCGAAGGAGTTTATGGTATCGGCTTTGCTGCTGTTGGTATGTTATCTACATTAGGTATCACTTTGGCAACCGATGCCTTTGGCCCCATCGCTGATAACGCAGGAGGTAATGCCGAGATGGCCGAATTACCTAAAGAAGTTCGTGAACGTACAGATGCACTCGATATGCTTGGTAACACAACGGCTGCAACAGGTAAAGGGTTTGCCATTGGTTCGGCAGCTCTGACAGCTATGGCCTTGCTGGTCGCTTACATGGAAGAAGTACGAATCTGGCTCAAAAAGGTGCCTGAATTAGGTAATAAATTTCTTGAAGTAACAGGTGCAGAGAGTTTAACAAAAGCCACTATTCAGAATTTTGTTGATTATTACGAACTTAACATGTTTAACCCATTATTGTTGGCTGGTTTATTTATTGGTGCCATGATGGCATTTGTATTCTGTGCTATGACCATGAAAGCAGTTGGTCGTGCAGCTGGTGCTATGGTTGAAGAAGTTCGTCGTCAGTTCCGTGAAATACCTGGTATTCTTGAAGGAACTGGTAAGCCAGAATACGCCAAATGTGTAGCGATCTCCACTAAAGGTGCTCAGCACGAAATGATGGTTCCATCAATACTTGCTATTGCCGTACCTATAATTGTCGGCATCGTATTTGGAGTTGCTGGTGTTATTGGTCTGCTCATGGGAGGTCTCGTAACAGGCTTCACATTGGCTGTGATGCTTAACAACTCCGGAGGTGCATGGGATAATGCCAAAAAGTACATCGAAAAAGGTAATTATGGAGGTAAAGGAAGCGAGGCTCATAAAGCTGGTGTAGTTGGTGATACGGTAGGTGATCCGTTTAAAGATACGTCAGGTCCTTCATTAAACATCCTGATTAAACTAATGACCATGGTATCGGTGGTGATGTCAGGTCTAACGGTTATCTATTCATTTTTTTAAGAAACCACTTCTACAAAGCGGGTGATCCATCATCCGTTTACCATCAATAAAATAATTTGCCGCCCTTATTTACGGGGCGGCTTTTTTACGTTTTCACTGAACAGAATACGTAACTAATGAGCCATTGATAAATTAATACAACCTCGTTTTTAAACTCATCCTCTTTATCCTAGTATCATGTAACAACTTGAAGCTAACTCCTGAAAACCAACCACATAATATCTCATATCCTTTACGGGATTCTTTTCTCCAATACAATTTCACAATACTGGTTTAATTGTTCGTTAAATTGTGCCACTCATTACAACGAAAGAGGGGTTGCAGATATAGAAATAAAAAACCCGAACTTTCAATGGTTCGGGTTAAATCTTATGAATTAGTTCGCATTTCGATCAAAAAACCTGTCCACCTCTTTATTCCAGTAATCTAAAGTTTTTGACCTTCCCTTATTAGTTAATTCACTTGTTTCATTGAATTTTTTCACTTCTTTATTGAATTCAGCTACGGCATTATTATAGGTCTCAACTTGCTCTTTAGTTCTTTTACTTTTCTTAGTACTCTCCATTACCTTTTGAGCCTTTTCAAAGTTATCCTTAGCTACATAAAAGTTAACCATAGACGGATAGTGTACCTTTGCCTCCTCATCAAAATATTTAAAAACCTGATTGGCTGCTGCTTTTAATTGCGCATCACCATTATAACTATCCAATTGCTTTAGTTTCTCTACGCCTTCTTCATTAAAAGATACCATAGAGTTAATATTTTGCTCCATAGCATTCACATCTGCACGTTCAAAGGCATCCATAATGTATGCTTCCTGCTTGTATGATTTAAAAAAGATTAAAAAAACATCATTATAATATTCCAAAGCCTTACTTGCCTTTTCAATTTTGGCAGATTTTTTATCCACCTCACCTTCAACCAGCGTTATGTTATTTTCAGCAGCAAACTTTTCCTGAGCAGCCAGTAATTTATCAAAAGCATCATCTAGTTTTTTATTTGCCAGTTCTTTAGCTAAAATATATGCCTCCATTAAGTCATATGATTGTTCTGCAATATCTTCCATATCCAATATCTTGTCGAAATCTTCCCTTAATACGGTATATGTCAGCTGCAAATAGTCTTTTACTGCATTCTTATAGGAAGTATCTTCTGTATATGGCTTTATTGCGCTAACCTGACTTTTTCGGATACTTACTTCTTTGATAAGCTCAATACGCTTTTTCTCCACTTTTCGGGCACCTTTACCTTTGGTTACAGCCTTCAGATATTGCCAGGTTTCGTC
>NZ_CEXQWX010000110.1:0-20393 GCF_982718395.1 Carboxylicivirga sp. | reverse complement strand
GAAAGGTCACCATATATTTGACCGTTTCAACAGAAACAGTGAGGAAGAACAGGGTATTATTGAACTATTGGTAACACTGGGCTTAAAATCAGTCAGCGATTCACAATACCGTCCCATTTATAATGATGCCATGTCGAATGACTTGCCTGATGTTATTGAATGGCTTAATACTAATGCCAAGGCTCTTCTGAAAGCTAGTATTCATCTCGAACAAAATGGTTTTGACGAAAAGTACTATTCAGGCCATGTACGACTGGATATGCAATACAAAGAGGACAACGACTGGTTTGATATTAAGGCTGTAATTATCGTTGATGAGTTTAAAATTCCATTTCAAAAAATACGCCAGCATATTTTAAGAGGTAAGCAGGAATATACTCTCCCTAATGGCTCTATATTTATTATTCCAGCCGAATGGTTTACCAAATACACCGACCTGATGCATTTTGTAAATGTGGATGACGACAAAATGTCGCTGGATAAAATGCATTACAATTTACTTGAACAAGATAAGCTGGAAGAGGTATCACCTGAATGGCAAAAGAAAATGGCCAAACTGGAACAAAAAGCCATTAATTTTGATTCGCCAGATGGCCTTAAAGCGACCTTACGCCCTTACCAGCTGGAGGGTTATACCTGGATGAAGATGCTTAACAGCAATCAGTTCGGAGGCATCTTAGCAGATGATATGGGACTCGGTAAAACCATTCAAACCATATCGCTACTGCTAAATCAATATGATACCACTGCTTCAGAGGATAAGCAAACGACAGAAGGCCAATTGGGCTTGTTTGATTCGGTTCAAGGCTTTAATAACAGCTCTGTTCCCGCAAGTTTAATCGTAATGCCGACCTCTTTGGTACATAACTGGGCCAATGAAATAATTAAGTTTGCACCTAAACTTAAAATCTATTTGTATACCGGAAATAACCGTACTAAATCGAAAGAAATTGGTAAAATTTTCAAACACTATCATGTTGTTTTAACCAGTTATGGCATAGCCCGTAATGATATCGAATTCCTCAAGAATTATGACTTTCACTATGCCATATTAGATGAAAGCCAGAATATTAAAAATCCGGGTTCGAAGGTATACCAGGCTGTAAACGAAATTAAAGCCAAAAATAAGTTAGTACTTACAGGTACTCCAATAGAAAACGCTTTGGTTGACTTATGGGCACAAATGAACTTTGTCAATAATGGCTTACTTGGAAATCTTAATTTCTTTAAGAATCATTTTGCCGGCCCGATAGAGAAAAAAAGGGACGAAGCCAAAGAGCAGAAACTTCGCCAGCTTATTAATCCTTTTATCCTTCGCCGAACCAAAGAAATGGTTGCGAAAGAATTGCCACCTGTGACTGAACAAACGCTTGTTTGTGACATGACAGAAGAACAACAAAAATTCTATGAACGCGAGAAATCAGGTATCCGCAATGAGTTGATGAAAGCCATTGAACAAACGGGTGTGAATAAAAATGCCATATTGGCACTCCAGGCACTGACTAAGCTACGTCAGATTGCCAATCACCCGGCTTTGGTTGATGATTCTTATGAAGGTTCATCGGGTAAATACGAACAAATTTTTCAGAAACTAAATAATGCCATTAGTGAAAAGCATAAGGTATTGATCTTCTCCTCATTTGTGAAAGATCTGGAATTGATCGAGAAGGACTTAATAAAACAGGGAATCAAATATGCCAAACTTACTGGCTCAACCACCGATCGTCAAAAGGTGATTAAAAGTTTCACCTCTGACGAAAACTGCCGTATCTTTCTGATATCACTTAAAGCTGGTGGCGTTGGTCTTAACTTGATCGAAGCTGATTATGTTTTTGTATTAAACCCTTGGTGGAACCCGGCTGCCGAAGCTCAGGCCATAAACCGTGCTCATCGCATCGGTCAAACAAAGAATGTATTTGTATACAAGTTTATTGCCTCCGAAACCATAGAAGAAAAAATTGCCAAACTGCAGGAGAGAAAAACAGCCCTGGCGGATACATTTATCACGACGAATAATCCTATAAAAGATTTGTCGGAAACTGAGCTTCGCGAATTATTTGCATAGTTTTTGTTACAAAGTGGCAGTTATAAACATTAGACAATTATCAATACGCATAACCTACAATACAAAAATGCGTATGACAAACAAAAATTAAATCATATGAAACGAACTCTCACAGTCTTACTTTTATTTGCAGTTATTTTTAGTCTCAATGCACAAGAAGCAGATCATACACAGATTAGAAAAGTTGGTTCTTTTGATAAGGTAAAAGCTTCAAAGGGAATTAATGTAACACTTATCGAAGGTGATAAAGAAGAAGTTGATGTACATATAAAGAATGCAGAAGTCAGTGACGTGATCACCACAGTTAAGAATCGCAGACTTACAGTGAAGATGAAAACGAAGATATATAAAGACATGGCTGTTCAGGTTTATGTAACTTACAAACGTCTTCGAGAAATTGAAGCTGGTTCGGGCGCTACAATTGATGCAGAAAATACCATTTATGCTGAATCGCTTAAAATTCATGGTGGTACTGAGTCCAATGTTCTGCTTGACGTGGATGTTAACAATCTGGATGTAAGTGGTTCCACATCAAAAATTGAAATCGAAGGTAAAGCCAAATATCAGGATGTAAAAATTGGTGCCGGAGGTAAATATCACGGTTTTAACCTCGAATGTGCAGAAACATACGCTAAAGCTACATTGGGCAGCGTTATAGAAGTAACAGCTACTGAAAAACTGGGAGGTACAGCAGGATCAGGCGGTGTAGTATACTACAGAGGCGAACCTAACAAAGTTGAAAAAAGTGAAAATACAGGTGGTAAAATAAAGAAAGACACTGAATCATAAGAATAAACCCGGCCTCAAGAGGCCGGGTTTAATTTTTACTCATAAATTTCTAATTAACTTGTAGGACATAGTTCCGCTAGGTTTACCGTCCTTATCGTAATACTTATCTTCACAATACAAGCTACCGTCTTTTTCCAGTCTCATTATTGATTTTGCATCAATACGCTCAGGTTTCAGAATGGGAAATGTTTCCATGTGTAACTGCCCGTCTGCAATACGACATTTACCACCATAAGCCTTGTAATAATTGTTTCCAACATTATTAATAAGTACCGGAATATCATCGGCTAAAGAACCGCCTCCAATCTTCACTTCAGAGCAATATCTGGCTAACTCACCATTTTCTTGTACTAAAAATTCGAATTTCATGTTAAAAACACCTTCCGATTCGGAGATCACTCCATTTAACTCCTCCAATGTAACTTCCCAATCCAAATCAGTTTTATAGGAAGATGCATCAATGTGCCAATTACCACAGAGCTTTTGCAGAAGTTTTTTACACTCTAAATTCGCATAATGCTTTTCTTTAGACACGGTCATCTGCTTCATCTTCCAGCTACCTTTATCTTTTATCAGAAGTCGCGAACTTAAATCTCCATCCTCACGAAAAGTAACTAATGCTGAGTTTTTGTTAATATAGAAGTTGTAATCTTTCTTCTTAGGCAGTGGCACCTTATTATCGGCCATCATCGTCATATGCTCTTTAGCCGATTTACTTAATGCCTCCCAATTGGTGAATTCCATTTTAAAATCAGACGAATAAACGCCAAAATAGACAGGATCAGAATGTTCCCACATCGAAGACCATCCGTCGTAATCTCCCTGATAGAAGAGTTCCGTTTCTTTTTCAATCGCCTTCTTTATAGCAAGCTCCTCTTTGCTATAATTTTGCGCTACTGATATAGTAAATACCATTAGCAATCCTAAAACAACAATTTTTCTCATGACACTTATTTTTAATTATTGGTGACACGAATTCTGAGCATAAATTGTTAAACAGGTTTTGCAAAGATAGAGCTACACTTATTGAGTTGTCAACGATGAACTATTTTCTGCGCCGCTTATTCTTTTTCTTTTCTACGGCATAGCCAAACTTTCCAATCTTCTTCCCTACTTCGAAATAATGTCCGTGCGAATAACAAATTGGTTTGGCTTTTTGAAGGCTAAAGGCACCTGTTTTTTCATCAATGTACTTTTCATCGGCTTTTACATTTACTACTTCGGCAATAAACATATCATGCGTCCCAAGTTCTTTTACCTCTGTTACTTTGCATTCAATATTAATGGGTGATTCTTCAATGATAGGTGCGCTTACAACAGATGCCTTTCCGGGAGTCAAATGCATCTCCTCAAACTTGTTATACTGGCGTCCGGATCGTACACCACACCAATCTGTTGCATATGACAGGTCTTTTGTTGTGAGATTAATAACAAACTCACCTGTCTCCTTTAGAGCTTTGTATGAATGACGTCCCTTGCGCACTGATATGTAACACATGGGAGGATCAGAACAAATCGTTCCCGTCCACGCGATTGTAATAATATTATAATTGTCGGGCGAATTGCCCACTGTTACCATAACTGCAGGCAATGGGTAAATCATATTGCCCGGTTTCCAGTCTTGTTTAGCCATCTTAAATACTTTTGCGACAAAGATACATTACCAGAACAAATTGACCGCTAGTTAAAAAAAATAAGGTTTACAATAAGTGTGTCTGTGCGGTTTGTTGTCAAATTAGAGAATAAAATCTTAACTCTAACATGATGAAGAAAGTTAACCTGCTGGCAATTCTTTGCTGTGCTTTTATGCACTCCTTTGCGCAAAACGAAGAAATTAATATCACCTACTCTCCTGTTTCATTGTACCGCTTCGAAAAATGGGTTGATGGAAGTTTCGAAGGCCAATCGAAGTATTTTGTTTTGGGAGCATTCAACCTGGAGTATAAACGTTACTTAAATCCCTGGCTTAAAATTGGTGCAAGCTGTATGTACGACAAAGCTGTTGCAGAAGGTAACGCACTTCAACTTTACTACAACAATTCTCCTTCGACAAGCATATCTGATATTTATCGCTCAACAAAAAGTGCCTTAGTAATTGCACCACAAATCGATTTCGAGTACCTGCACCATCCTAAATTCAAACTAAGCAGTGGTCTCAGTATTGGTTATGGTATTGAGCGATTTCGAACTGAAGGCGGTCTTAACTCCAGTATTGATCTGGATGGTATTACCTATCACATTAATTTGCTGAGTTTTCAATGGGGTAAAAAACATGGATTAACAGGTAATATAGGACTCGGTTACAAAGGTCTCTGCAACTTAGGATACTTTGTAAGGTTTTAAAAATGTATAAAACTCATCGTCCGACTAAGTTGTTTTGACATCTATTAGTCGGACGACAAGCAATAAGTTAATTTATAATCTAACTATTAGCTTCTATAGATCAACGTTTTCTTCCAAAAATGTAAGATACAATTAAAAGAACCATTGCTACTATCGAAGCCATTTGTTCCCCATCGTTAATATTGATATGGGCTGATGCTGCCAATATAAAGTCGAAGAAAAAACCTGCATAAGCCCATTCTTTTAATTTTTTCGAAGCATTGCTTAATATGGCAATTACTCCTAGTATTTTAGCAACAGCCAATGGGTAAATAATGTAGGTAGGATAACCTAATTTAACAAATACTTCAGTAACCATTTCATTGTTAAAAAAGTACATACCAGCCGACATCAACATCATAGCTGAAAACAAACCTGTTACAATCCAGTAAATAATCTTATCTCTTTTATTCATAAATAAATATTATTGGTGACAAGATTAAAACAGATTTTTTAATAAATGGTTCTTAGCCAACAAAAACTCCCACATCGGGCGATGCAGGAGTTTTCTATTTAAGTCAGATGCTCGATGCATCCTGGTCCATCAATTTATAATACTTCTAAATGCTCTTCATTTGTGATTTTCTCACAATATTGACATTTCAAAGCTAATGGTTGTTTCTCAACTAACGAAAATTTAGTGGTCATTTTTTCATTATTGGTAATGCATTTAGGGTTAAAACACTTTGCAATACCAACAATCTGTTCAGGTACCTCTACCACTTTCTTATCAACTACCTGGTAATCTTCAATAATATTTAATTTAGCAAATGGCGCTACCAAAGCAATTTTATTGATATCCTCGTCAGCAAAGTATTTCTTAGCCACTTTAATAATAGCTTTATGCCCTTGTTGCTTACTTTTCAAGTTGGTACCAAAGGTTATCTGGTTCTCTATTTTATCCAAACCAAGTATAGAGATTACCTTAAATAAATGAGTAGCAGGTATATGATCGATTACTGTACCGTTTTTTATTGCTCTAACGCTTAATTCTTTCTTTGTCATGATTCAATGTCTTTAACTGATATTACTTCAATCCTAAAATAGATGCCATAATGGCCATACGAGCATACACGCCATTTTCAGCCTGCTCAAAATAGTACGCTTTCGGATTTTCATCCACATCGGTATGAATCTCGTTAACGCGTGGAAGCGGATGTAAAATACGCAGGTTATCCTTAGTATTATCAAGCATGGCGTTACGCAACACATAAACGTTTTTCACTTTTTCATACTCAATAGGATCTGAGAAACGCTCGCGCTGAACACGAGTCATATAAAGGATATCAGCGGCTTCAATTATATCAGTAAACTCAAGGTGCTCGTAGTATTTTATGCCTTTCGAATCCAGAAATAGTTTGTATTCATCCGGCATCTTCAGTGAGTCAGGCGAAATGAAGTTAAAAGTTGGATTAAACTGTGACATGGCCATTAACAAGGAATGTACTGTACGACCATATTTAAGATCTCCCACCAAAAAGATGTTCAGGTTCTCTAAAGTACCTTGTGTTTTATAAATCGAGTACATGTCTAACAAGGTCTGTGTTGGATGCTGATTAGCTCCATCTCCCGCATTGATTACTGGTACATCCGACACCTCAGAGGCATAACGCGCTGAACCTTCCAATGGGTGACGCATCACAATCAAATCGCTATAGTTACTCACCATTTTAATGGTATCGTTTAACGACTCGCCTTTTGAGGTTGATGATGATGATGAATCGGTAAAGCCAATAATGCTTCCTCCTAAACGCTGAATAGCTGTTTCGAAGCTTAGGCGGGTGCGTGTAGATGGTTCAAAAAATAAGCTGGATACCACATTACCATCTAATAACTTTTGATTTGGGTTAGCTTCAAATTCTGCTGCCAACTCCACAATGCGTAAGATTTCCTCTTTTGAGAAATCGGTGATGGAAACTAAACTTTTGTTCTTCATTTGCATAACAATTTACCGTGAGGTTGCCCCCACATTATTTGGTTTGGACTATAATTAGTATTTGCTAAAAAACAATCAATCGGATGAAGAATGAGCACAAAAAAAAGACCTGAAATAAAAATCAGGTCTTTTTGAAAATATCTAAAATCAATAAGTTGCTCAACATTGAAATGATTGAATGAGTAAACGGAAAAACGACGTTGAAAATCATCTTTTCCCGGATGATTATTTGACTTTCGTCGTCGCAAATATTGGTCAATCTGTTGCCTCATTCCGAGGTTCAAAGATAGGTATTTTTCATGTTATAAAACAACCTTTGCTTAATACAAAATTAACAATGCCATCAACAGAAAATCATATATTAATTGATACACTGACAGTTACCACATGTTACTTTTTCAATTTTTCTTTAAAGAGTTTTTTAAACTTTTCCATTTTAGGATTGATCACTGCATTACAATAAGGCTGTCGTGGATTATTGGCAAAGTAATCCTGGTGATAGTCTTCTGCCTTGTAGAATTTTTCAAAAGTGCTCACTTCAGTCACAATTGGGTCCTTAAAGATCTTTTGAGTATTAAGCTCTTTAATAATTAGTTCACTAATCTTTTTTTGGTCTACATTGTGATAAAATATCACTGACCGATATTGCGTTCCTACATCGGCCCCCTGCCTGTTAAGTGTTGTAGGGTTATGTGTAGCAAAAAACACTTCCAATAACTCCTCAAACGACACTTTTTCAGGATCATAAGTTATCTGAACGACTTCGGCATGTCCTGTCAATCCGGAACAAACTTCTTTATAAGTTGGATTAGCCTGTTGCCCCCCACTATATCCTGATTCAACCTTTTCCACACCATCTAATGCTGCAAAAAACGCCTCTGTACACCAAAAACACCCGCCTCCGAATGTTGCAATTTCTTTATTATGTGCTGACATAGTAATGCTTAAAGTAAGAGTTATAATTAAAGATAATAGCTGTTTCATAATCTTAGTTTTAATACGACATTGAATCTGTTATTTAAGATGATAGTCGTTGAATATTGAAAAAGCTTACAAAACTATTAACAATAGTCCTCAAAAAAAGAACAGCAGATTTGGTGCATTGTTTGATACCACGCAACTAAAAAAAGAATTCTGAGCCAAAAGTCATAAAGCTATTTAATAAGGCACTTACGTTAGATCAAAAAAAGCCCGGTATTGACTAACACCGGGCAGAATTATCTTATTTAATTACTATTCATTTATACTTCACACGAATCTCCCATACAATTGGGTTTTACTTCAGGAGCTTTTATAATTTTACTCCGAATAGCCAGGTGATAAATCTGGCAACCCACACATATACCAAATACTGATTCCAGATAGAGCAATAACAAACAAAGTAAGCACAAGATGCATACTGGTCCGAAATAGCTTACATCATTTACTAATTGCAATGACAATATAAAAATGGTAATCGACAAAGCTAACCCAAGACTCCATGCAAATTTTTTTTGCACAGCTCCAATCCATAATGGGCTTTGATTATAAGTAACCATTCTGGAAAGTAATGCCGTTGGTGAGAACTTTGGATTAATAAACACTCCTATAAAGAAGTTAATCACTAAAAATCCTGATATATATGGAATAATTTCGTACTTATTCAGAATAAAGCCATTGATTGAAGCAACTGTGCCCAATAATAACATGATGCCTGCACTCCCCCGCCATACACGCTCATCAACTACTTTGTATCCAAGATCGTCTTTGTATTCTCCAAAACTTAAAAATGCCATATTAATTACATGTTGATTTATACAAGCTCAAAAATAACAACATTGAAAATAGCTAATTGTTAATGTGATGTGAAATATTATAACAGTTTTCTTTTTATAGATTGAGCAATTGTAAAAATATGAATACCATCAAAAAGCAATTTACGGTTATTCTAGAGTATGTTACTGATGTGTCAATCTCGAAATAACTTCTTCCAGATTTGGATACAATGAAACAAGTTCCTTCCTGTTTTTAAGTTCGAAGTCTTCAAAACTAAATCCGGGAGATACGGTACACCCCACTAATGAGTAATCATTTTTATTTATTACTTCAGCAGCAAACCAACAACCTCCAGGAACTATGAACTGAGGAACTTCCCCTTTAGAAAAATCACGACCAATAAGATGGTACGAATATTCACCTGCCTCTGAAATTATGTGAAGTCGAATTGGTGAACCATCATAAAAATGCCAAATCTCATCCTGCTTAATTCTGTGAAAGGATGAGAATTTATCAGATGTCAGCAAAAAGTAGATACAAGTTGAATAATTCCTACTTCCATTATATTTGGCATCAAGACTATCTATATTTATTTCCCCAACACTTCTATACGTCTCTTTAAAATACCCTCCTTCGGGATGTGGTTTTAAGTCTAATTCTTTAATAATCTTATCAATAGAGTTCATCTTATAAGTCTTTCTCTTCTTTTTAATTACACTTAATGATTACAGTAAGGAAAGCTATTAAATTAATTGCCTCCAACCTTATTGCATACAATAAATTCCAATAAATGTAATACTCTTTGGATATAAGCCAAACTGCTATTTTCTAATTTACATGTTAGTCATTGGTTTTTGTTTATTTCATAAAATTCTCAATACTATATGAAGGTTCTCCAAGCTCTTTCCATGTTTGTTCTGCTCTAAACTCTTCTTTGTAATTAGAAAAGAAAGTCCCTATTTGAGCTGCCAGTCGTGCATCTTTATTAAAAAAACCGATCATTTTAAGTAACCAGATTGGAGCCAGCTGTACCTTTAATTTGGGTTGATGCGTATTGGCATAACGTGTCAATGCCTCTTCAAAAGTAATGGCTTCTTTCCCTTGCATCACATAATCCTTTGTTAACTCATGGTCAGATATTGCTACAGCATTAGCAATCATTCTTCCCAGATCTTTGCCAGCCAGCCAATACATAGGATAATGAATGGGCTTAAATGCCTGAAGTGTATCACCCTTTCTCATTGTAAATTCTATGGTATCCATAATCCACGAGCAGTGAAAAAAGGTACAAGGAATACCAGATTCTTTTAAAAGCCGGTATCCGGTTTTTCTGATCGAATTTATAAAGAGCTCTGCTCCTTGTGCAAACTCAGGATACATTACCGTTACTGCAGAAACATGAAAAATTCGTTTTATATTCTTCTCTTTTGCAACTTTTATAACGTTTTTAATCCCATCAATTTCTGGCTGAAAAGGCGCTTTAGTATCTTGTGTTGACAGGTTTAAGTAAATAGCATCAACACCAGTTACCAATTTCCTTAAACTATCAAGATTACTTAAATCACCTTCGAGTATTTCAATCTCAGACGGGAAATTTGATATTTCCTTTACCTTGTTGATATTTCGAACCAAGGCTTTAATGTGAATACCATTCTCAATTAATTCTTTGTAGGTAAATGGAGCTAAATTTCCGGTAACTCCAACAAATGCTATTTTCTGTATCATGATCTAAAGATTTTTGCTCAAAATTATTACTTTTGCTATACAAAGTATAGTAGATAGTATTAAAATAGCACTATACAGAAGTATAGTCAAAAAAGTAAAATAATGAATCCAAGTAACATTCCTGAATGCCCGGCCTCTACCATATTAGCATTAAACGATTGTTTAGCTGTATTAAATGGTAAATGGAAGGTTCCGATTATAGGAACACTTCTTTTTGGTACTAAACGGTTTAAAGATCTTGAGAACACATTGAAGAAAATAACTCCAAGAATGCTATCAAAAGAGCTTAAAGAATTGGAAGTGAATAATATTGTTAAGAGAAATATTTACAATGAACGACCAGTTCGAATTGAATATGAGCTTACAGATTCCGGATATACACTTAAACCTATTCTTGAAGCTATGGTAGAATGGGGAGCCCAACATAGGTGTGCAGTTTTAAAAAATTCTCAAAAAGAGTCTGAAATGTTGCCTTAGTGCGATCAGTGAAAATATTCATCCGTGTCACAAGATGTGTGCGAGTAACCTCTCAAATCGAGTAGAGTTCATATATTATATTTACAGCTCATTACTTATTATCCAATCAATCCATTTATCTCTTAATAATGCATTTATATCAAAACTTTTTGGAAAAGAAGAGGGATATGTTGAAGGTTCCAGATTTATATCTGGTATAGTTCTATCAGTGTTAAATCTGTTGGTCTTCCTGTGTAGCAGGTCTCGTCATTGGGGCAATCGTCTGCGCCTCCTGTAAATAAGTTATACCACTTGGGGCACCTGTCAAGCCAATTGGGACAGTCGGCAAGTAAATTGGGACATACTTTTCATGCATTGGGAGGGGTAGTGACCGCCATTGGGAGAGGTGGCTGGTAGATTGGGGCAACCGGCGATGCGATTGGGAAGGATGCTTTTGAACGTTTAGGTTTTGATTTCACTAATAATAAGTAGAGCATAACAGCCATTTCCCTCAATATATGTTATCTTTGTAACGAAAGTTTAAAATATTAACAAAAGATGTAGTTTTTCATTGTGTCAAACTCTATTTTCATGCAAAACCGAATTAAAGAACTAACAAAGCAATATCTTAACCAAATTATTGATATAAGAAGACATTTGCATCAACATCCTGAACTATCGTTTGAAGAGCATAATACCTCCGCTTTTATTCAGGAACAGTTGAATAAACTTAATATCCCCTTTAAAGCCGGTTTTGTAAAGACAGGAATCATTGGCTACCTGAAAGGTAAGAATCCTGAAAAACGAACGATTGCGCTGCGGGCCGATATGGATGCATTACCTATTCAGGAAAACAACACACTTGAATTTACCTCTAGGAATGAAGGCGTTATGCATGCCTGTGGTCACGATGCCCATACAGCGGCTTTGCTGGGTGCAGCCATGGTGCTTAATGATATTAGAGATGAATGGGAAGGTACCATTTTACTTTCATTTCAACCAGCCGAAGAAGTGTTCCCGGGTGGTGCCAAATTAATGATGGAGGAAGGCTGTTTTGATGGAAATGAACCGGAGATGATTATAGGTCAGCACGTACTGCCCAATATGAAAGCCGGACATGCAGGTTTTAAAAGCGGTATGTATATGGCCTCGGGTGATGAAGTGTATATCACTGTTAAAGGAAAAGGTGGTCATGCAGCAATGCCTCACACCTTAACCGATAATGTGCTGATCGCCTCTCATATTATTGTAGCGCTTCAACAGGTGGTTAGCCGAATTGTACCGGTACAGATTCCAACAGTGTTATCGTTTGGAAAGGTAATTGCCAATGGTGCCACCAATATTATCCCTGAAACGGTGGAGATAGCAGGTACTTTACGCACCATGAATGAAGAATGGCGAGCTAAAATTAAAGAGAAGATACACGAAATAGCCAGTTCCACTGCCAAATCTATGGGTGCCGAATGTGAGATTGATATAAAGGATGGCTATCCGGTGGTATATAATAATGAGCAAGTAACAGATCAGGCTGTTGATTTCTCAAAAGAATACCTGGGAAGCAATCAAACTGAGATGATGGATATACGAATGACTGCCGAAGATTTTGGCTATTATTCGCAAAAATACCCATGTACCTTTTATCGTTTCGGTGTGGCGCAGGAAGATGGAAACACAGGCAGTCTGCATACCCCACAATTTAATCTGAATGAGGATTCGCTGGAAACTGCAGCCGGATTACTGGCCTATTTAGGCTATAAATTTATGCTTACGGATTAATTAGAATTCATCTAAACTTAAGGTAAAATGGTTAACGCACAGCTAATTGAGTAATAAAAGACCTTAAAGCCTTATTTATATCCTTTCAAAATAAAGTACTTTCGAAAGGAAATCTTTTTTTTAATTAAAAAAGCCAATAATTTTGCTTCCGTAATAATAACCAATAAAGAAAAAAAAATGGCTTACGTAATTAATGAAGACTGCATCGCTTGTGGTACTTGTGTTGATGAATGTCCAGTAGAAGCTATCTCAGAAGGAGATATCTATAAGATTGACGCTGAAGCTTGTACTGACTGTGGTACTTGTGCAGATGTTTGCCCGACTGAAGCAATCCACCCTGCATAAGCAATGTAAAAGCGAAAAAATAACTAAGCCCCTGTTAAGGGGCTTTTTTGTTGCTTTAAAGATTTGATTATTTTTTAAGTACCGAATCTTTCCTTTGAGCAATAGCACCTACGCGACTAAATTATCTAATCAACCACAAAGTCAAAAGAAGAATATAGAGTAAGTTCCAACTTAATTTGGAAAAACTTACGGATCGAATCTTTATAGCCATAATGCAAATAAAGATGCGATCCTTATTCTATTATTATCAGACTACTAACTTTCTTGATATACAGATGAAGCATCCTGTAAACCACTATCAGCTTACAGCTAAAGGCTCTTCTACTGACTAATCCCTACCGACTATTGTACCTACCCTAACCTCGAAATTCGCTGAAGCGTATCAGCATCCAGAATTTTAATAACCCGGCCATTTACCGCCAGTACCTTTTCATTAACAAAAGAACTAAGTGTACGAATGGCATTTGAAGTAGTCATGTTCGAGAAATTAGCCAAATCTTCTCTTGACAGGTAAACCGCTAAAGTCTGCTCATCTTCTTCAAATCCGTATATATCCTTTAATACGCAAAGGCTTTCGGCCAATCGGCCACGAATATGTTTTTGAGTTAAAGTAACAGTACGGTAACGGGCAAAACCCAATTCGCTGGCAAAAGATTTAATAAAAGCCATGGATAAAGCCGGATTAGTCTTCATCAAATTATAAATGACTTTTTTAGGCACATGAAATATGGTACTTGGTTCGATTACTTCTGAACTGGCAATGTGCATTTCTTCTGCAAATAATGCACGATACCCAATAAAATCAGGTGCTGTTGCCATACGGATGATCTGCTCCCTCCGACTAACTCCTTCTTTAAATATCTTTACTTTTCCCTGCCCTAAACACAAAAGCCCGGTTGGTTTTTCTCCTTCCTGATAAATTATATCATTCTTTTTGTAGTAAACTGTTGAATGGTTATCCAGAAGGTATTCTTTTTCTTCGTCGCTCAGTATATTATAAAGCTTCTGAATATCTTTTATAGTGGGCTCTTGCGGGGTATTGTTCTTTTTAACAGACATTACAAAGGTGTTATAAAACTATGTTGTATAACATACAAATTTATAAAAAAAGCTGACTCTATGCAGTTAAAAATCCTAAAATCAATATTTGGCAACCAAAGGCATACGACGTCCAATCCCAAATGCCTTGCTTGAGATCCGTAATGTCGGAGCCGTTTGAAAACGCTTGTATTCGTTCATATTAACCAATCTCACAGCTTTATGCACAGTAGCCTCATCATATCCGGCTTCGATAATCTCACTTGGCGATTGATTCTTCTCAATGTAACGGAATAAAATAGCATCTAAAACATCATAATCCGGTAATGAATCTGAATCTTTTTGATCAGGTCTTAACTCGGCCGAAGGAGGTTTTACTATAGTATTTTCAGGAATAATTTCATTATCGCGATTAATGTACATGGCCAGTTTAAAAACATCTGTTTTATAAACATCGCCAAGAACGGATAATCCACCGTTCATATCACCATATAACGTACCATAGCCAACGGCTGCTTCACTCTTATTGGAAGTATTTAATAGAATATGCCCGAATTTATTAGAAAGTGCCATTAATAAAGTCCCCCTTATGCGCGCCTGAATATTCTCTTCGGTCACGTCAGCTTCCTTCCCTTCAAATATCGGACTCATTAAGAAGTTACAGGTATTAAATATCTCTTTGATGGGAACAATATTGTAATCTATTCCAAGATTATTGGCTAAATCAACCGCATCGGTTATGGAGTGATCCGATGAATATTGTGATGGCAATAATAATACGCGCACATTTTCCTTGCCTAAAGCTTCTGCTGCAATTGCAACCGTTACTGCTGAATCAATACCACCGGATAAACCAAGCGTTGCTTTTGTAAAGCCCATTTTGTGGAAGTAATCTTTTACACCTGCCACCAAAGCCTCGTAAATCAGTTGAATTGGTTTTTCTTGTTTGGGTGATTTTATTTCAGCATCATCAAGTGAATCTATCTCAACAGTCAGCAAATCTTCTTTAAAAGCATGAGCCTGATCAATGATATCACCACGACGATTAACCACCATACTGTTTCCGTCAAAGATGAGTTCAGTGTTGGCTCCCACCTGGTTAACATACAAGAATGGTATTTTATATTGACGGGCCTTATTACGAACAATATCACGACGTATATCAACCTGAGTGTATGAAAATGGCGATGCAGCAATGTTAATCGCAAAATCAGGCTTTTGTTGCATTAATTTATCCATCGGCGACAAGGTATAGAGCTTGTCCCTGGCAAATGCATTGGCTACAGGCTGATCATCCCAAATATCTTCACAGATTGTTAAGGCAATCTTTTTTCCTTTGATCTTAACCAGTTCAAACAATATATTGGGTTGGAAATAACGATACTCATCAAACACATCATAGTTTGGCAACAAAGTTTTTCTAACTACTTGATTGATTGAACCCTCTTCAAGAACATAAGCAGTATTGAAGAGATTTTTACCCTGAGGTTCAGGATTGATCTCTGGTCCGCCAACAATAGCCGCAATACCATCACAAGCTTTAGCCACCTTCTCGATGCCTTCTGTACAACTTTGAATAAATTCCTTTCTTTCCAGGAAATCATAAGGTGGATAACCACATACAGCCAACTCGGAGAAAACAATTAAATCGGCTCCATTTGCTTTAGCTTCATTAATATTATTAATCATTTTATCAGTATTGGCCTCGAAATTGCCAATATGATAATTCAACTGCGCTAATACAATTTTCATTACTTCTGTTCTATTGCTTTAATTCGCGTATTTTATTGAATTAGTAACGGACTAGAAAATTATTCCAAATTGAAAGATGAAACGATTAAGAGTGGCTTTATCCTCAACCACATTATCTGTTACATCAAGAAAACCTCCGCTATAGATAACTCCCAACATCATATAGGTATCTCCACCCAATGAATATTCCATTCCACCACCTAACTGATAACCCATATCAAAAAAGTTAACTTCTTTACTCATAGCATTTCCGTTACCATCGTTGGTTTTGATATTATACTGCGTATATAATCCAAACTGCCCATAATAACGTGAACGATGAAACTCGTTGGTGATCAGCTTTAATGCAAAAGGTACTTCAACATATTTTAAACGATAAGTTGCATCAGTAACATCATTAATCGTACTTCCTCCTATTTCCATTGATGTTGCCGGATCATAACTTAATTTCCCACCAGTTGTATTGATAGTTAATCCGGTAGTGAAGGCATAATTTTTATCAAAAAAACGATCCATCACCACTCCAAAGTTGTAACCAAAGAGATTGCCATTTCCTTCAACTGAACTATTATCTGAAGCTAACCAGGATATCTGCGGACTTAAAACAAAGGATAAACGTGTCCGTTTGTAATCTTGAGCTTTGATATTTACCACTGCAATCAGGGCAAATAAAATAAGGAAAGTCATTCGTCTCATAATGCAATTTTTAGGTTGAAAATCGAGTACAAACATAGTTAAAACATGGTTTACCACCACTTTTTTTTACTACGAACTACATATTTTTAAAGCTTTCGTATTTTTACACATTAATCGAAATTTAAGTAATGAAGAAATTATTGTTTTTAGTAAGTACCATTGGCATTTTTCTGACCGGATGTGATTTTTCATCGAAAGGACCCGATGTCAGTCATATTGATGTTGATATAGATCCGCAATTGTTCTTTATCGATCTGTTTGAAATGGATGAAGATAATATAGACGATGAAGTGAAAGCTTTACATGAAAAATATGGCAGCTACCTGGATGCATACAGTCAGCAAATCATAAAAATTGGAAGTCCGAAAAATCCTGAGTACACTAATTTCATTAAAAGCTTCCTTGATTATGAAGATAATAAAGATGTCTATCAAGCGTGTAAGGAGCAATTTGAAGACACTGATGAAATTAAAGATGCTCTTACTGATGCCTTCCGTCACTACAAATATTATTTTCCTGAAGCCTCAATTCCTGATGTCTATCTTCATACCTCTTATTTTAACGAATCGATAGCGATGGATTCAAGCTGGATATCGGTTAGCGTTGAGAAATACCTGGGTGCTGACTGCGAATTTTATGAATGGCTGGCTACACCCAAATACCTGAGAAAGGAAATGGTGCCTGAAAAGTTGGTTCCGGATGTAATGAGAGCTATGGCACTGGGGAATTTTTCTTTTCGAATGAAAAATGAAGATGTCATAAGCAATATGATTTCGAAGGGTAAAGTGTTGCATTTTGTAAAGCATATGATCCCCGAAATTAAAGACACTCTGCTATTTGATTATTCTAAGCAGCAAATGAAATGGTGCTATCGGCACGAAGCGGATATTTGGGCAAGTATGATCGAGCAAAAACACTTGTATAATGCCGAACGTATGATGATCCAAAAATATGTTGGAAGTAGTCCGTTTACCTATTATTTTGGACAAGATTCACCAGGAAAGGCTGCTATTTTTCTCGGTTATCAGATAATCCAGGCCTACCTTAAAAATCATCCTGAAGTTGGACTGTATGATTTGATTAAAAATCAGGATGCACATCAGATTCTAAGGGAGTCAAGGTATCGACCATAAACGTACTGCTATGAAGATCAGTCTTGTTCAATTCGCTCCAAAATTAGGCGATACGGAAAAAAATATTAGTCAAATTTCAGATTTGATTAAACCTTTAGAGAGTGAATTGTTTGTCCTGCCAGAACTTGCTAACTCCGGTTATAATTTTAAGGATAAAATCAGTGCCCTTGAAGCATCAGAGACCGTTGACAGAAGTGTTTTCCTGGATGAATTAACTCAACTTGCCAAATCAAAAGGAACTCATATAGTAACTGGATTTTGTGAGCAGAAAAACAACCAATTATATAACTCTTCAGTTTTATTGGGGCCCGAGGGTATAATCGGCCTCTACCGCAAACTACACCTGTTCCTGAATGAAAAGGATATTTTTTCGCCTGGTAACCTTGGTTTACCAGTGTTTGAAACAGAACTGGGTAAAATCGGCATGCTGGTTTGCTTCGACTGGATGTTTCCTGAAGCCTGGCGAAAGCTATGTCTTGAGGGTGCACAAATAGTCGCTCATCCTTCAAACTTAGTTTTACCATATTGTCAAAGTGTCATCCCATCCTATTCACTAATAAACCGCTGTTTTATTGCCACAGCAAATAGAATTGGTACTGAAGGAGAATTAACTTTCACCGGACAATCAGTTTTAACCAATCCTTTAGGTGAAACCATTCTCAGTGGTGAGACAGATAAAAGTCAGGTATTAAACGCTGAAATTGATTTAAGTTTAGCCGATAATAAGTTTATAACCGAGAAAAACGATGCTTTTGCAGATCGGCGCATTGATGTTTATGGCAATTTAAATCCACAGGATGATTGAGAAGAAAGAATTACGAAAACACATAAGAGCACTAAAAAAACAAATTTCAGAAAGTGAAAGATACAAGCAGGGCGAACTGATTCAAATCAAACTGGAGCAATACGACGAATTTTTAAAGGCGGACAAAATTCTGCTTTATTGGGCCATCAGTGATGAAGTACCTACCCAAGCTATTATCAAACAATGGTATCAAAAAAAAGAGATATACCTTCCTGTTATTAACGGGGATGATCTGAAAATTGTAAAGTATGAAGGTGAAGCGTCCTTGGTTGCCGGTGATAAATATGGAATACCTGAGCCTTCGGGAGAAGAGATTAAAGATGAAGAGCTAATTGATTTAGTGATTATTCCTGGTGTTGCATTTGATAACAACAATAATCGAATGGGGCGCGGTGCCGGTTACTATGACAGAATCTTAAACCGCTTACCAAATGCCAGAAAAATTGGACTTGCCTTTGATTTTCAGATGGTAGATCAAGTCCCGACAGAAGCCCACGACATTAAAATGGATAAAATAATACATCCAAAAGAATGAAGCTAAGAATGCGATCTTTGTTTGCATATTGCTTATAAAGATCGCATCCGTAAATATTATTTTGCTATTCCAAAGAGATCGTAATCTTCAGAATCAGTTATCTCAACCTGATAAAAATCACCAATATTCAGCACCTTATTTTCCTCTTTGTGGAGCAAAACTTCCTGATCAACTTCCGGTGAATCATACTCCGTACGGCCTATGAAATAATTGCCCTCTTCCCTATCGATAATAACCTTTAAAGCTTTACCAACTTTTTCCTGGTTAATTTCTTTGGCAATGCCATTCTGAATTTCCATAATCCGGTCAGCACGCTCCTGTTTGACTTCATCCGAAATATCGTCTTGGTATTTTTTATGTGCATAGGTATCATCCTCGTGTGAGTATGGGAAAACACCCAATCGCTCAAAACGGATATCTTTAACAAACTGCTCCATCTCAGCAAAATCCTGCTCAGTTTCACCAGGATGCCCCGTAATAAAGGTGGTTCTTAAATGAATATCAGGCACCTGCTTACGCATTTCCTCAATTAAACGATAGGTCTGATTTTTACGTACTCCACGTCGCATGAGCTCAAGCATATTATCACTAATGTGTTGCAAGGCAATATCAAGATAATTACATACCTTCGGATTATCGTGCATCACCTTTAACACATCTAAAGGAAATCCTGCAGGATAGGCATAGTGCAGACGAATCCATTCAATTCCATTAATCTTGGCTAATTCATCCACCAAATGTGGTAATTTATAGTCTTTGTATAAATCGTAACCATAAAAAGATAGATCCTGCGCTATGACCTGCAGCTCTTTTACTCCTGTATCACTTAATCGCTTGGCTTCATCAATCAAACCATCGATCGGACGACTCACATGCTTACCAGTAATTATCGGTATAGCGCAATAACTGCAGGTGCGATTACATCCTTCCGAGATTTTCAGATAGGCATAATGGTTAGGTGTCGTTAATGAGCGCTCATTCATCAGATCACGACGATAGGTCGCTCCTATCTCGCTCACTATATCTTTCCAGTCAAACTTACCGTAGAACTTATCTACTTCGGGCAACTCTTTCTTCAATTGCCCGGGATAACGCTCAGAAAGGCATCCCATCACATATAACTGCTTGATATCACCTCGTTTTTTAGCTTCGGCAAATTCAAGAATTGTATCAATCGATTCTTCTTTAGCATCAGCTATAAATCC